>JAIELR010000261.1 GCA_019752835.1 Gammaproteobacteria bacterium
TGTTTCTTCTGACGAAATATATGAAGTTGATTGTGATGTCTTCTCGCCTTGTGCACTAGGCGCAGTCATTAACGATAAAACTATCCCCTTGCTGAAAGCAAAAGTAATCGCGGGCGCTGCAAATAACCAACTCGCCGAAGATTATCATGGGGAAGTACTAAACAGCCGAGGTATCTTATATGCGCCTGATTATGTGATTAATGCCGGCGGTGTTATTCAGGCAACGATTATGTATGAACACGGTTCCGATGAAATCGTAAAACAAAAAATCCATAATCTTTATATTGAGTTATTAGGCATTTTCGAGCGAGCGGCAAAACTTCATTTGCCGACCAATCTCGTTGCTGATCATATCGCTGAAGAACGTTTATAAGGACTTAAACAATGGAATCAGGTTTTCCCACCATAGCCGATTTTAAAGTCGTCTATCGCCAATTTTTAAATGAAAATGGTGAACTTGTTCATGACTTACCCTCATTTGCGATACCCGAAACACTGCGCTTCCTCTACAAAGAAATGCTCTTGGTTCGTACCTTTGATACCAAAGCAATAAATTTGCAACGTACAGGCAAAATGGGGACTTATCCCAGCATCTTAGGCCAAGAAGCCGTCTCTGTCGCCATCGGTCATGCCATGAAGAAAGAAGATGTATTAGTCCCTTATTATCGTGACCAAGGTGCTCAACTTCAACGTGGAACCTCCATGGCCGATATCTTTCGCTATTGGGGCGGCGATGAACGCGGCAGCGATTTTAGGCATGCCCGTGAAGATTTTCCTATTTGCGTTCCTATTGCCACACAGTGCTTACATGCAACAGGCATTGCTCGCGCCTTTCAGTACCGCAAACAAGCGCGTGTCGCAGTGAGTACCATTGGTGAAGGTGGCACCTCTAAAGGTGATTTTTATGAAGCATTAAATCTTGCTGGCGTATGGAATTTGCCTGTTGTTTTTGTGGTCAACAATAATCAATGGGCCATCTCTGTTCCTCGCGCCAGTCAGACCGGGGCTCAAACTATCGCTCAGAAAGCCATTGCGGGCGGTTTTACAGGGATACAAGTGGATGGCAATGACGTTATAGCCATGCGTCAAACAATGACTGAGGCCCTTGAAAAAGCCCGTTCTGGACATGGCCCAACATTGATTGAAGCAATGACTTATCGTTTAGGCGACCATACAACCGCGGATGACGCTAGCCGTTATCGCAATAAAGAAGAATTGGCCTTGGCCTGGGAGAAAGAGCCGCTGCGTCGCTTGCGTAACTATTTGATTGCTCAACAATTATGGAGTGATGAGGAAGAAGAAAAATTGATAGCCGACAGCCAACGAGAGGTTGCACAGGCAGTTGAAGATTACGTACAAACACCTCGTCAGACCCTAAATGATTTGTTTGATTATACCTATGAAATAATGACACCTCCCCTATTAGAACAAAAAGACTATGCTCATCGATTCAAGGAGAAAGCGCATCATGACTGAAATCACACTGATTGAAGCCATTACCCAAGCGCTTGCGTATGAAATGCAGGCCGATAATAACGTTGTGATATTAGGTGAAGATATTGGAACCAATGGCGGTGTTTTTCGAGCGACACTGGGTTTATTAGAAAAATTTGGCCCCGAACGCGTTATGGATACCCCGCTTGCCGAAGCCATGATTGCGGGAACTGCGATTGGCATGGCCGCGCAAGGTTTAAAGCCCGTTGCTGAATTCCAATTTGTCGGCTTTATTTATCCAGCGCTCGATCAATTGTTTTCACATGCTGCCCGCATGCGGAATCGAACGCGTGGGCGTTTGACCTGTCCTATGGTCGCAAGAGCCCCATATGGCGGCGGAATACACGCGCCTGAGCATCACTCAGAAAGCCCAGAAGCTTTATTTGCCCATATCCCTGGATTAAAAGTCGTCATTCCCTCCAATCCGGCGCGCGCCTACGGTTTATTACTCGCCGCGATACGTGACCCAGACCCGGTTATTTACCTAGAACCTAGTCGAATTTACCGCTTAGTTAAGCAAGATGTGCCGGATAATGGTGCCGCTCTGCCCTTGGGACAATGTTTTCTATCCCGTGAAGGACAAAATATTACCTTAGTGAGTTGGGGTGCATCATTGCATGAGACCAATAAGGCTGCAGATAAGCTGGCCAGCGAAGGAATTACGGCCGACGTTATCGATGTAGCAACCATCAGCCCCTTAGATATAGACACTATTCTGCGATCAGTCGAAAAAACGGGCCGTTGCGTCATCGTTCATGAGGCGGCACGTAGCTGTGGTGTTGGTGCTGAAATTAGTGCTCAGCTTAACGAAAAAGCACTGTTCTCCCTGCTGGCACCGGTTCAACGAGTAACCGGATATGATATTACAATGCCCTACCCTAAAATGGAGCATTTTTATCTGCCCACGGAAGATCGTATCATTGATGCTGTCCGCACAGCTTTGGAGTACAAATGAGTACTATTTTTAAATTGCCCGACTTGGGTGAAGGCTTGCCTGACGCTGAAGTTCACGAATGGCACGTTAAGGTTGGCGATGTCGTCAAGGTCGATCAACTGCTTGTTTCGATGGAAACAGCCAAAGCCGTCGTAGATGTCCCCTCACCTTGTGATGGCACGATTATTAAACTTTATGGTAATCCAGGGGATACCATTAATACAGGCTCGCCCTTAATAGAGTTTGAAACAATAAGTACCGAAAATACAGCCACACAACAGCCCACTACAAGTCCACTGATAAAAACCGCACCGCCTGAACTGGAGCCACAGGCCCCGCAATCAGCGGCAACGGTTGCAGGTTCTATTGAAGTTGGCGATACAGTGATACATGAAGCCGCTCAAGGCATTGAAGTGACGGGCGATACGCTTGCTCAAATCAAAACATTACCGGCTGTGCGTCTTATTGCGCAAAAGCTCGGTTTGAATTTGGCGAAGCTTAATGCAACCGGCCAGTATGGCGAAATTACGATTGATGATTTATGCGCGGCAATTAAACAACAAATAACGATTAGCGCTACTGAGTCTACCTCGCTCTCTGCGTCGATGAAACCACTCAAAGGTGCTCGAAAAGCTATGGCTGCAGCGATGGCTCAAGCCCATGCAGCAGTCGTACCAGTGACCTTAAGCGATATAGCCGATCTTTCTGCTTGGATACCTGGCACCGATTTTACTGCACGCTTAATACGCGCAATATGCGTTGCTTGCAAAATTGAACCCATAATGAATGCTCATTTTGATGGTCAACATACAGCCATAGACATCAAATCGGAGGTAAACCTTGGGCTTGCCGTTGATTCAGCTGATGGTTTATTTGTCCCAGTTATTAAGAATGCGGAGCAGCTTGATGCGTTGGCCTTGCGTGATACGGTTAATCGCTTTAAAGATCAAATAAAAAATCGCACTATTCCGCAAGACGATTTCAAAGGCGCAACGATTACTCTCTCAAACTTTGGTGTTTTTGCTGGCTATTTTGCTAATCCGGTGGTTGTTCCACCAATGGTTACGATTATTGGCGCAGGCCGCGGTCGTGATGAAGTTGTTGCTATTGAGGGTAAAATGGAGATACATCGTATTCTACCCTTATCAGTAACGTTTGATCATCGGGCAGCAACAGGTGGTGAAGCCAGCCGCTTCTTGAAGGCGATGATTGATGATCTTGCGCTAATGTAGCCCACCATCCTCACCCTATCCCTCTCGCAGAGGGATAGGGGGAATAAGTTGTCGACACTGAAGGGTGTAACTACATATTAGGGTCGAATAGGACAGTCCATTAAAGGATATTTGTATAATGCTCGAACTGACCAGCTTAACCGCTATATCACCAATTGATGGACGCTACGGCGATCGTCTTGCCTATTTACGCGATTTTTTTAGTGAATTTGCACTCATCAAACGACGAGTACTTGTCGAAATCGCCTGGCTAAAAATGCTTGCTGATTGTCCCGATATTCACGAAGTCCAGCCGCTCAGCTCATCCGCCAAGAATTACTTACAAGAAATTATCGATAATTTTTCAATTACTGACGCTGAACGTGTTAAAGCGATCGAAAAGACAACCAACCACGATGTAAAAGCCATAGAGTATTTTCTAAAAGAAAAAATAGCCCCACAGGCTGAATTAAATAAAATCAATGAATTCATCCATTTTGCCTGTACCTCAGAAGATATTAATAATATTGCTTATGCACTATTACTTAAAGAAACCAAGGAAACCTGTCTTCTGCCAACAATAAAAAAAGTTATCCTCGCACTACAAGAATTAGCTACTCGCTTTGCCGATCAACCAATGCTCGCACGCACCCATGGCCAACCTGCAACCCCCACCACCGTTGGCAAAGAAATGGCTAATTTTGCAGCTCGTTTACAACGTCAATATAAGCAACTAGAAAAAATCGCTATTCGCGGAAAATTTAATGGTGCCGTAGGCAATTTTAATGCGCATTATGCAGCCTATCCTGAAATTGATTGGTTAAGTATAAGCCGTCAATTCGTTGAAAACTTTGGGTTAGAGTGGAATAGCTATACAACCCAAATTGAACCGCATGATTATATTGCCGAACTCTTTGGCGTCATAACGAATATCAATCATATCTTAATTGATTTTAATCGTGACGTATGGGGCTATATTGCCTTTGGTTATTTTAGTCAGAAACGAATGGATAATGAAGTGGGTTCATCGACGATGCCGCATAAAATTAACCCTATCGATTTTGAAAATGCAGAAGGCAATCTGGGTCTAGCAAATGCCATGATGAATTTTTTAAGTAGTCAGCTGCTGACATCTCGTTGGCAGCGAGATTTGGTTGATTCAACCCTTTTGCGTACCTTAGGGGTCGCCATTTCACACGCGCTTCTAGCCTATGAAAATACCGTGAAAGGAATCAGCAAAATCAATATTAATCCGGTACTACTCGAGTATGATCTTGCCCAGGCTTGGGAAGTTCTTGCTGAACCTATTCAGACCATTATGCGTCGATATGGAATAGAAAAGCCCTATGAGAAATTAAAAGACTTGACGCGCGGCAAGGCGATCGATCGAGATAGGCTGGAAGAGTTTGTGGACAAACTCAGTTTGCCCGATCACGTAAAACAACAATTGAAACAAATGACGCCTCGTGACTATACGGGCATAGCGGCGCAATTAGCAAAAGATGTGAATAAAGATGAGTAAGCCCCTGACTGAACGTCTCGTACAAGCCCTCACCCGATGGCTGATGAAGGAAAGGCCTCAAAACCATATGCCTCTGTCTGATTTCGAGCGCTTGCGCTACGAAATTCGCCCTTGTGATGTTTTATTGGTCGAGGGACAAAGTCGAGTTAGCGACGTCATTCGCATTATTACTCAGAGCCCTTGGACGCATTCTATGCTGTATATTGGCCGCTTGCACGATATTGAAAATCCGTTGCTTCGGCAACGGGTTCGTGAAGCCTATGACGGTGATGAGAGCGAACAGCTGGTCATCGAAGGTTTGCTTGGAAAAGGAACTATCGTCACCCCTCTTTCGCATTATCAAAACATACATATTCGCATTTGCCGTCCCAAAGGCATTTCACGCTTGGACGCCCAAAAAGTCATTGGTTATTCTATTGGAAAAATCGGCGTAGAATATGACGTACGACAAGTCTTAGATTTGACACGTTTATTGTTTCCCTGGAGTATACTCCCACGGCGCTGGCGCTCCTCTCTCTTTCAACACAATGCCAGTGAAACAACCCGCCAGATCTGTTCTTCCTTGTTAGCTGAAGCTTTTTCGGCGGTCCATTTTCCCATTTTACCGGTATTGCATCAAAATCAACAGAATCGTTTTGAATTAGTTCAACGTAATCCTCGCTTATTTACCCCCAGTGATTTCGATTATTCGCCTTTTTTTGAAATTATTAAATATCCCTTTTTTAGCCTTTCTGAAGATGGTATGTATCGTCATTTACCCTGGGCCCATAATGAATTAAGTAATGATGAGGCCGGAATAGTTCGAATGGATGAAAATCTTTTAAGCAAAGCGGTAGAGCAGGCGAAAAAGCAAATACCGCCGACGAACCCAGAACTCCCCCAAACACCTCGACGATGGTTTCAGCGACGCAAGGCAAAGGAACAGGATAATATGCCGTAGGAACCCCATTTAATGCTGCGCTAAGAATATTCCATTATAATCCCATTATTAACTCTTGACTAAATGGGTGAATTAAGAAGTAGATGATACCTCCACGCCTTATCTTACAGATCAAAAATATTTTTGAGAACGCACCGAATGCTGTCTATATAAAGGATAAAAATCTTCAATATTGCTATGTTAATCAAGCAAGCTTAGCCAATCTTAAGCTGCATGAAGATGAGGTTATGCATCTGCTAGATTCAGAAATGCACTTCTCAAAGTATGCAGTGCATTATAACGCTCAAGACCTAGCGGCCATGCAAAATGATATCTATTATCAATTGGATCCCACCTGCACAAAAAATGGCGACCCCCTCTTTGCCCTAACTCAAAAATTCCCTTTAAAAGATGAGTTAGGCACCGTTTATGGGGTCTTGGGCTTTAGTCAACATTTAACACCTAATGAGCTCCTAGACACCCTCCCCTCCAAGAAATCCATGTTGGAAGGCAAGCTCAAAATAACCGCGGATATAAAATCATTACTCCTTCATACACAAAATGAGTTATCCGACCGAGAGTTGGAAGTACTTTATTATTTTTTGCAAGGCATGTCGGCAAAAACCACAGCAACCTTGCTCCGTATTACGGAAAGAACCGTTATTTTTCATCTCAATAATATTAAAGATAAGTGGGAATGTAACTCCAAAGAAGCCATTTTTAGAAAAGCCGTTGAAAAAGGATTAGTCAAATTTTCGACCTTGTGGCATTTGATTTCGCAAGAGTGAATATTATAGTTTCGCAATAACAATACCTCTTAGAGTAACTTTTACTGATGATGATGCAGATATTCTACTACGGCTTTTTGCAATAAAGTAGAGCGTTTTAAACCGTTTTTTTTACGGAAACTATCAATTTTGTCAAGTATTTCTGCAGGGAAAATAACATTAAATCGTTTTAGTTTTTTATAAGCAACAATAGTATTTTCATTTATAAAAATTGGTACAAGCTCCCCCTCTAAGTGCTGTAGCTCATCATGTTTTGATGGTTCCTTAATAAACTGCGGCTCCGCGTGAGCTAACCACCCGGCCAATACATCTCTTGCTTGTCTGAGGGCATCCTCCCAATCTTTTGCATAGGTAACACATCCCGCTAAGTCTGGAAACTCAACTTCAATACAGTCAGGTGTTTTTTTGAATAAGGCATAATAGTATTTCATTATTTTTCCTCTAAACCAGCAGCTTTTAAAATACTTTTGAGCGTGCCCCGTGGAATATCACCTCTATAGAGTGGAACAGGAATAGGCGGATAACCTTTATTACTCTGCGCACTTCAATTTTCGGCGTTGTTGCTGTTGACTGCTCGCCGTCCTCATGTACAGGAAGTACATTCCGGCGGCTCAAGTCAACAGCGCCTAGCCGAAAACCGAATTGCTTTGAGTATACTTCTCCTCCGCTCGTACATAGTTCAAGCAATTTTCAAGTTCATATTTTGTCATAGTGAGCAAACGCCTTATAAATACATATTAGTGTGTAATTAATGAAAAAGCAAGATCTACAAGATCTAAATAAAGACAGTCAAATTATCTTTTCCTTGATCACTTCGCGCGTGCAGTGATAATGGGCGTTATCACCCGCTAATTGGTATAAGCTGAAACGAATAATGGCGTTTTCACGTAACGGATAATAAGTAGATAAACAAGCAGCAAGGAGCTTATTATTCGTGTCATAAAAGTCAAAATATTCAATATCATAATTCGTTAACTCTCGCCGAAGATTATCCATAGGTATATTCCGCCCCTCTGGTGCAATTACTTTATTAATAATCGGTAAAGGTGCCTGTGAATGAAAAATACCATATTGTTCATAGGAGTAAGTTCCTGAGGTTTTAACCTCTTGATGAGTGTTATTATTAACCTGTAGACTGACTGTATAGGGTTTAATTGAGGCTTGGGCTGAAAAGGATACAAAGAGAAGGAGAGCCATAGATTTTTTCATGCTGAAAGTCCTGTTTGTAGCGAGTATAATTCAATCAATAGCATAAAATAATTATTTAAATAATGCAATTAGGCATTTACAATATTTTTCATAATTTTGTTGTTATTATTCAAAACTGAAATGGGCGAAATTTCTTATTTAGTCCACAAACGGCTCAAATGGATCTGCCATGAGTGCTCTATACTCATCGCATATTCAGGTGCCATGGATATATGCTCTGCGTATTTCAATTAAACTTGTGACTTGAATAAAAAAAAGATACGATGTCGTTCTCTACCAAATTGGTATGATAGCTTATACTCTGCGCACTTCAATTTTGACAGCTACAAGCCGCCCCGAAGGGTGAGGGCCATGGATGGCCTGAGTCAAAACCGAATTGTTTGGAGTATATTTTGAACTGCTATTAAAAAATGGACACTTATGGATAGAAAAATACCAACAAAAGTTAAATTTATTGTTGGAATTACGTTTTTGTTTGTTTTTTTCGGACTGCTCTATTTGTTAGCCCGTCATAATGCAGAGAAAGGTTACCATCGTCCCGTTTCTGCATTACTAAACCAATATTATCAACTTCGAAAATTAAACCAACCAGAAGCAAAACAAGCCTTAGAATTAATTCTGCAACAAGATCCCCATAATAAGATTGCCTTAGCGGAGCTACAAAATTGGAATTCTTCAAAAAATAGAATAATGCCCTCTTCTTGGGTCCCCTTACCTAATGTTTATACGCCCACTGCGCGTCACCAAACATTTACTCCCGCAGAGCTCTCCCCTAATATCATAGCCATACCACAACAAGAGATCCCTTTTTCAAATTTACTTGTATCAACAGAAACTACACAAGCTCCGACTGCTGAATCCCTGTTCATTGATTATTACAATATCAAGGCAAGTAACCCTGAAAAAGCACTCCTTATTTTGCAAGAAATTATTGAAAAAGACCCTAGCTCTAATTTAGCTTATGCAGAAATGGGTTATCTTTACGCAAATGAACATCAAAATACACAAGCCTTGATTAGTTTTGAAAAAGCGTATGAACTCGTTCCTACGCCTCAATTGGCCATTCAAATTGCTTACTTATTAGCCGATAATAAACAATTTTTACTCGCAGAGCTTTATCTTGAGCAAAGTATAAAATTGAGTCATAACGAAGTAAATCCAGAAACTCAAAAGATGTTAGCAACACTGAATCGCTTAATAAATCCATTTATAACCAGACTTTTGACTTTAGCACCTCAAAAAATTGGTCCTAATAGCGAATATACTCAGCTCATGGATCAATATTATAATGAGAAAAAAATCGCTCCCGAAC
>JAIELR010000054.1 GCA_019752835.1 Gammaproteobacteria bacterium
ATTAATAAGAGTAACCCGCTCGCATAGTTTTTGACTAAATCACGTAAACCAAAGGCCGCACCAAAGGCTAAACCGCCTAAGACATAAGAAATGCCTGTTAAATCAATGCCAATAATTTGTAAGGCAATTAAAATACCTAAAACAACGACGGTATATTGTGAAAACGCGGACAAACTATTTCGCAAGCCGACATCACTTGATGAAGCAAAAAGCCAACGAAAAGATAGTTCTCGAGTCCAACGTGATGCCCAATAAATAATAATCCCGGCGATAGTAAATTGTATGATTACCAGTGGGGTAATAACGGCATTTTTGGCCTGTAATAAATTAAAATGCAAAATTCCACGAATTAATTTTATGATGTATGATTGTGCGTTCAAATCATATAAATAAAATAGAGCAACAAAAATACCGAGAAATAAACTAATTTTAACAATATTATCAAACGGCTTTACAATGGCTTGCGAAATAAGCCAACCATTCTTAAAACGCTTAATCGATTGTTCTGAGATCCATTCCGCAATATCATTCCATAATCCTCGCATTAACATGTATACCGAAATGACCAATAAAAATAAACCCTCATAGCGCGATAAAGTCCAGGCAAAATCGACATAACCTAAAAAACCTATCAATGCTGTCGAGAAGAATGTTAAAGGAATCAAAAAACTTAAAAGCGTAACGACTCTCATCAAATAAGGACGACCCAGTGCAATAGTCGATTTAACAATGCTAGGAACTACTTTCCAACTTCGTAGCAATAATGTTGAAATAACCAGCATAAATAGCATAAATGAACGATTAGAAAAATCAGTGACCTCATAGCCGACAGGCAATTTATGCGCTAATATCATAAAAAGCGTCAGGGCCCCACCAATAGTTAGTCCATATTTTAATTCCTGATAAAGACGCCTATCAAGCTTCGATACGGTTGTTGACATTTCTAATAAAACTAAGCGCGCAGCACCAATAACCACTCTAAAGCCAAAAAAAACTAATATGAGTGCGATGAAGGGGAAAAAAGATTTTGTTGTGATCTCAAGCAGCCAGAAAAAGGAGAGCACTGCCATGATCATAAAAACCCACAAAAAATTGCGTTTTAACAGCGTCAGCACAATAAATAAAACATTATCCGCCATATCTTCGCGTTTTCTTGAAATTTTTGCCGCATAGCGTTTTAAACCGGTTTTTAATATTAGCCATCCACTTAACCACCCTAGCTCCACTAATGTAATGATCATTAAACGCTCAAAGCTTACTTTGTTAAGGGCTAAAACAACCTGATCTTTTAATGCTAGTATAGATTCTAATGCCATTATCGGGATATTCACCAATTGCTTGCCAAATGATTCCCAGGCTTGCATGCTAAACCCGGGTAAGCCTTGTCGTCTTGCCATGGCTTGGCTTAATTGCAGTTGTGTATCGCTTAGATATTGTTGAGTTTGCTGCACAAGATCTTTCAGCGTGCTCGATTGCTTTTGATAGCCTGTGATCAAGGTTGATAAGGTCATTGTATTTGAGTCATATTCGTCTTTTGAAATCAAATGTTGTTCATAATTTTGTTTTTCAAGCTCGCTTCGACGAGTGAGCAAGTTTTTTTTGCGGCTAATCAAGTCATTTAAATTTTCACACGCGGCTAAAATATCATTGGCTTGATCTATCGAGGCATTGAGATTGGGCACATCTGTTTTTTGCGTTTGTTCAAGGGTGGTTTCTTCTTCAGTTAGATGTAAAATAACCAATTGTAAGTGTACTAGGTTGCTTTGCTCTTGGGCTTGCAAAATATCTAACTCCAATTGTTGACGCAGATTATTATTGATATCGTCTAAACTTAAGTTTTGAATTTTTTGATTAAGTTCGGTTAATTTGTTTAGCCAAATTTGTTGTTGTTGTTGTAAATTAACCTCTTTCTCTTGCAGCTTGAGTTGTTGTTCTTGCTTAATTTTAGTGTGATATAAATTTGAAAGAGTATCTTTTTCATTAAGCAGCAATAAGTAAAGCTCATGGGCAAGGATTCGTGATTGCTCATATTCATTTAATGCTCTTTGTTGTAATTTTAATAGGTTTTTTTGGTAATAAAGTTGCTCTTGCAAGGCGGTAATTTGAAGGCGTATTGCGTTGGCTTTACTTGCACCCAACGTGATGCTTTGCAAGCGATTTTCTATATTAAGGATTTTTTCTTGGGTGGCGTTGCTTGCATCCTGTGATTCAACAAAGGTGATATTGGCGCTGTCAAGATTTGCCGCTGCGAGGGCAGCATCCAGTTGAGCTCGTTCTATCATAGCGGGGGTCAGTGTTTCCAAATTAATGGGTTGTTGAAATTGTTGGCGTAATTGATTAATTCGCTGTTTTGCTAATTGATTTTTCGTTGTTGTGACACTTAACTCTTCTTGAGTAGAATTTAGAATATCCTGGTTACTTTTTGCAACAATGGATTGAATCAGTGGATCTGTTTGGTTCGCTGCTACTTTGTTATCGGCTTGTGCGCACATGGCGATGAACATTAATATCGCAAAAAAGATGAATTGACCGCTCTTTTGACATGGTTTTCGAAGGAATTTCAAATTGTTATTTATTTTATCGTTCACTTTCTATCTCTTGTAAAGGAGGGTTTACTCTTCCTCGTAGCACCCAGAGCAAACCGAGACTGGGTAAGGCTATAATAAAGGACCATAAATAAAACTGCGCCCAACCGATATGCGCTACCATTATGCCGGCCAAGGGGCCGACAAATACCCTGCCTATAGCGGCAAGCGCCGATAAAAGAGCATATTGAGTGGCCGTATAACGTTTGTCGCATAAAGACATCAAAAACGCAACAAAAGCGGCGGTTCCCATGCCGCTGCAGGCTTGCTCAATAAAAATAGCAACGCCCATCATTACTAAGCTTTTGCCACACATGGCTAGTACCATAAAAGCCAAATTGGATATGGCCTGTAATAAACCAAACCAAAATAAGGAAAAATATAAGCCCATACGTAGCATCAATGAGCCGCCTAAGAGAACGCCTATAATCGAAGCGGCTAATCCAACACCTTTCATCATAAGGCCGACTTCAGTCTGAGTAAATCCTAATCCGCGAATAAAAAAAGTTGAACTGAGAGTTAATGCAAAGGCATCACTGAGTTTGTAGAGTACAATTAATAATAAAAGCAATTTTGCGGAATCACGAGACAAAAATTCAGCAAGCGGTTCAACAATGGCCGCCTTGAGGCTTTTGGGAATATAGGACGAATTCTTCGATTCTGGTGCTATCAAAACCCCACATGCACCCACTAGCATAAAAGCAGCCATGATTTCATAGGTGGTTTGCCAACCTACGTTGTCCGCTAAAACAAAGCTGAATGCGCCCGATATTAACATGGCAATCCGATAGCCACTGACGCCATAGGCCGCACCCAAACCGCGTTCTTTCTCATGCAGTATTTCTGTTTGATAAGCATTAAAGGCAATATCTTGTGTGGCAGAAAATAAGGCCAGCAATAAACCCATCAGGGCTAAGAATACAGGATGTAGCAGGGGATTTTGAGAAGACATTAGAAAGATCATCACCGCTATAGCAACTTGCATGCAGGCGATCCAGCCGCGTCGACGGCCTAAAAAAGGGAGGGCAAAGCGGTCAAGAAAGGGTGCCCATAAGAATTTAAAGACATAAGGCTGCCCTAAGAGGGCTAAAAAACCAATGTGGATGATGCTGATACCTGAAATAGTAAACCAAGCTTGGAGAGCGGTGCCTGTGAGAGCCATCGGAAGGCCTGAAGAAAAGCCAAGCAACATGACAGCAAGGAGACGGCGATTAAAATAAGTTTGCCAGTTTGTGGGTAAATTCATGTTCGTTAAGTCGGTGCTTTGAGGGAACTTGATCCCGGATGTCTCGTAGCCCGGATGCAGCGCAGCGGAATCCGGGGTGAGATATCTTACAGGATACATTTCCCGGATTACGCTGCGCTGCATCCGGGCTACGAGACATCCGGGCTACAAAAACTTATGTTACTTTCGCATTGAATACATGACTAAGTTGTGGAATGAGCCCGAAAATGGACAGCAGCCACACAATAACACAAATAACAACCACTAAATTTAGAATTGTTTTGATAGATCCTGCCATGGGAATATACGTATTAATTAGCCACAATACGAAGCCCACGACAACTAGCACAAGAACGATGGTGATAATTGACATTCTTTTCTCCTTAAAATTTACCCAAGGCGGATAGATTAACCCACCTCAATCCACTGTATGAGCTTGGCATTTTAAGGATTAAATTGCAAGGCCTCAAAAAAAGTAATAGTTGACCTTTAATGCCTTCTTACCTATAGTGGAAAAGTGCGCTTCTCACGAAGCATTTTATGAGATACAAGGGAGTGAAATCATGTTAATGACCGTGTTGCTTGTTATTTTAATCTTGGCATTAGTAGGTGCGATTCCTACGTGGCCGCATAGCCGAGGTTGGGGTTATTATCCTAGCGGTCTGCTTGGGTTAGTTTTGATAATCTTGTTAATTCTATTGCTTCTCGGAAGAATATAACAATATTTCAATAATACTCAAGAACGCACCGATTGCACTTATCATGGTCGGTGCAATAATTATAATGCAAAGCAGCAAGTTATTGCCTAATATTTGCTCCAATCGACTTTCCCCTCTGAGCATGATAATCTTATGATACTTTTATCCCACTTTGCTTAGTAAAAATGACAACTTTGAAAGAAACACTCACCATCTTGTTTAAAAACGCCATTCAGTCAACCTATGGATTGGAAATGGACCCGGTTATAAAAACCGCTACTCGCGCTGAGTTTGGTGATTTTCAAGCCAATTTTGCACTGGGGTTAGCCAAAAAAATACAAAAAAATCCAGTAGTGTTAGCAACAGAAATTGCGGATCAACTCCGTACTGAACCTCTATTCAAAGAACTCGTTGTCTCAGGTCCAGGATTTATTAATATTCACCTTGATGATGCTTTCCTCGCTACACATGTGCAAAACTTGCTGCAAGACCCTCGTTTAGGCATTCCTCTTCTTAAAGCGCCTGAAACTATCGTCATTGATTATGGCGGCGCCAATGTTGCGAAAGAAATGCACGTCGGTCATTTACGCTCTGCCATTATTGGCGATGCACTTGTTCGTATATTGAGCTTTATAGGTCATCACGTCATTCGTCAAAATCATTTAGGTGATTGGGGAACTCAATTTGGTATGCTGATAGAATATTTGATGCAAACTGATTGGAAGGCTGATCAAACCCAAAATTACAGTGAGTTAAACACGTTATATAAAAAAGCGAAACACCAATTTGATACTGATACTGAATTTGCTTATCGTGCCCGTGCGCGCGTTGTTGCATTGCAAGGTGGCGAAACTCAGTCTCGCGCTATATGGCAACAATTGGTCGATGAAAGCAAAACGCATTTTCAAAAAACCTATGACAAGCTGAATCTATTACTCTGTAAAGAGGATGCCGTTGGAGAAAGCTTTTACAACGATAAACTAGCAACGCTTGTTGATGAATTAAGCTCACAAGGCGTTGCCCATCTTGATCAAGGGGCCGTTGTTATTTACTTGGATGGCTTTAAGGATCCTGATGGCAACCCACTTCCTTTTCTGATTCGCAAACAAGATGGCGGTTATCTTTACGCCACGACGGATTTGGCTGCGCTTTCTTATCGCCTTAAAACCCTAAAGGCAAATCGCATACTCTATGTCGTGGATGCTCGCCAAAAACAACACTTTGCTATGCTCTTCGCTGCTGGCCGAAAAGTCTTTAATCTCCCCGAAACACTTCAGTTAAGCCATATTGCCTACGGCTCAGTGCTTGGCGATGACCATAAACCGCTTAAAACACGCAGCGGTGAATCCATTAAATTAAATGATCTACTTATTGAAGCTGAAAAAAGAGCTGCCGAACTTGTTGCACAAAAACACCCTGACTTATCACCTGATGATCTTGCCAGTATTGCACAACGGGTTGGTATAGGCGCCTTGAAATATGCCGATTTACGCTCAGATAAAGTCAAAGATTACGTATTTAGTTGGGACAAAATGCTTGCATTTGAGGGTAATACTGGCCCTTATTTACAAAATGCCTATGTGCGCATTTATGCGATTTTCCGCAAAGGAAATATCGACGTAGAAATGCTCCCTACCTATCCTATTCAACTTGGCTCCGATATAGAGCACGCATTAGCCATTAAACTCTGCGCGCTGGCCGATGTGATTGAGACCATCAGCCTTAATTTACAGATTCATAGTTTATGCGATTATTTATATGATCTAGCCAGCACATTTCATCGCTTCTATGAGCACTGCCCAGTCTTAAATGTTGATGATCCAGAAATTCGTCGCAGTCGATTGGCTCTTTGCGCACTAACTGCAAAAACATTAGCCTTAGGCCTAGGGCTATTAGGCATTGATGTGCTTGAAAGAATGTGAATAAAAAACTATGAGTAAACAACGAAACATACACACCAACTATCGAAAAAAACCAGTTAAGCGTGGTTCTAATACATCACAGCCCTCTCTACGGGCCTGGATTATTGCACTTGGGCTTATTTTGGTATTTGTGCTGGGTCTTTTTTACCTTGATCATTACCGCAATACTGGTCCAAGGGCGGCATTCCACCGCTTATTAGCGAATAAAGAACAAGCACGTCATTCTGTGACGGAGCCTGATTTTGAATTTTATACTGCACTGCCTTCCGGTAAATTGACCGAAATGCCTGTAGCTGCACCTACAAAAAAAATATCCACCCCGCAAACTAATGCTACTCCAGTAGCAACAGTGAAGCCCAATACTGCGCCTGTCATCATTCAAAGTAACCCAGTCAAATCGGAGACTAAACCTGTTTCTAGCAATGTAACTGCCTATTTTTTACAAGTGGGTGCCTTTCCACATTATCCCGATGCTGATAAATTGAAAGCGCAGCTGTTATTGGATAATTTCAATGCCAATGTTACGGATTATAAAGTCAACAATACCGAGTGGTTTCGAGTACTCGTAGGACCCTTTCACGATTTAACCGCACTCAATCATGCACAAACAGCGCTTGCGGCACTCCATTATCAATCGATTCGTTTTCAATTAACGCCAAGTACTTCGGTTGCAGAGAGTAAAAAGTAAAAACTTAAATACTCATCAAAAACTCATGCAACTCGGTAATTGGTACTGCCCAACATTCTTCTGATAATCGAATTTGACGACCACCTAAAGTGACTATGATAATTTCATTTGTTTTCGGAAATAATTCCTTAAATGATGATGGAATTTTAATAGGATGTACTGCTTGCGTGCTCATTTTTGCATCCAACACTATGGCATGGCCTGATGCTGTTACAATGACAAAATCAACTTGTTGGCCTTCTTTCGTTCGCCAAAAATATAATTGCCAATCTTTTCCATGATTTTCGATGAATTTGATGATTTCTGCAAAAACTAAGGTCTCAAACAAAGCACCTGCCTGTGGACTCATTAATAAAGGTGTCTTTTCTTGCCAACCTTGTAATCGAGCAGCAAGTCCCGTATCTAGAAAATATAATTTTGGATTTTTTGTGAGTCGTTTATTCAAATTGCTTGCATAGGGCTTTAAACAATAAACTAATCCTGTGCGCTGCAAAATAGTAATCCATTCTTTAACCGTCACGCTTTGAATACCACTATCTCGAGCAATGTTCGAATAATCCAACAACATCCCTGTTCGAGCGGCCAATAAACCAAGCACTGTATTAAACATCTCTTGTTTTTGTATACCTGCAGAAAACACGATATCTTTTTCAATATAACTGCGAATATAATCATTCAAGTATTGAACTGGAGCTGTGTTGGGCTCAATATAAAGCTCAGGCCAACCCCCTTTAAAGATAATATCTTGAAGACTTGTTTCAGGAAGCGCTTGCTTTATTTCGTGAACAGTTAAGGTATTTAAATAAAAATAACTCGCTCGTCCAGCCAAACTTTCTTTAATATTTTGATCCATCATTATTTGATTAGAGCCTGTCATTCTGAATAAAATTTGATGCTCTATCTTCTGGGTAAGCCGTTATTTTTTAAGTCGATCGACATATTGTTTAATTTCAGGAAATAAGTGAGGCACATATTGAACCTCATCCAAAAGCAAGGGCGGAGGAAATTGTGTCAAAAAAAGTGCAGGATCTCGTTGTGCAAGATTACGCAGTTGAAAATCGTCAAACGTAAGCTCTTTAAAAGAGGGGCCAGCTAAATGAGATAATAGCGTGCTTTTCCCACATTGGCGTGGGCCAATTATAAATTGTACCAGAGCATGGCTCTCTGATAACCGTTGAGTAATGTCGCGTTGTATATACATGCGACTATTCTAAGTTATCAACTTAGAATAGTCAAGTTTTCGCTTTCCTACCCGCATCTCTATCTAATTGTACAATGAAGAAAATGGATGTAGCACCGATGAGATTGAGACCTATAAATGTCCAAAAGAAAATAGTGCTCGAAAAGAGCGGGAGATGGCTTAATTTAGCGATCAAATGCAAGCTGATGGCGGCACAGGCAACGCCAAAACCCATTGAAAATTGTTGAATGGTTGACGCAATGCTTGTACCTTGGCTAAATTGTGACCGTTCCAGACCTGAAGGATAAAGTGTGCCGACAGACATATACAATTGAGAGGTTAGGACCCCAATAACAAACATTATGAGTCCAAGTAACCAATAAGGTTTAGGCGTGCTAAACCAGCATAAATTCATTGAAATAATAGACAATAAACTTGAGACCACTAGCATTACATTTCGATAACCGTAACGCCACAAAAGAGTTTGATTTACAAAAATACGCGTCGACATCATACCCAATGCCAGAAAAATAAAGATTGAACCGGAAAAAAGAGCCGATCTTCCCCACAATACTTGCAATAATAACGCCATCAAAAAGGGGGTTGCACCAATCCCGATACGAGGCAAAAAATTCACAATCATAGCAATGCGAAATGTTTTTTGCTTAAAGAGATTCAAGTCGAGCATGGGGTTTGTTTGCTTCAACGATAAATGAACATATACCGCAAGTAGGATTACTGCTCCTGCCCCTAAGATCATGGATAATTTCAGCCACTCGAAATTATCGCCGAGAACAGCCATAGATAGCGTAACAAGTGAAAGCCCTACGGAAAACAACACAAAACCTAACCAATTAAAGGGCACGGGAGTTTGCATTTTGGGGGGCGTGGGAATTAATAAACACGCAATAATGACGCCAATGATTCCAAAGGGTACATTAATCATGAAAATCCAATGCCAGGTAGTGATATGTAGAATAATACCACCTATGGTAGGGCCTAGAGCAGGCCC
>JAIELR010000223.1 GCA_019752835.1 Gammaproteobacteria bacterium
TAGCGTAGCAGGCAGAGCTACGAATCTTCCCGTTATTATCCTGGAGCAATCCGCTTAAGGTTGCTAAAAAATCCGGAGTAGCGGCAGCCGCACCAAGCTTGCCTACAGCATCACCAGCAGAGCTACGAATCCTCCCGCTATTATCCTGGAGCAATTCGCTTAAGGTTGCTAAAAAATCCGGGGTAGCTGCAGCCGCGCCGAGCTTGCCTACAACATCACAGACAGATTGTCGAACATTCGCCCTATTATTTCGGAGCAATCCGCTTAAGGTTGCTAAAAAATCCGGGGTAGCGGTAGTCTCACCAAGCCTACCTATGGCATCACAGGCAGATTGGCGAACGCGTGCCTCCTTATCCTGGAGCAGTTCGCTTAAGGCCGCTAAAAAATCCGGGGTAGCTGTCGTACCCAGTCTGCTTATGGCATCACAGGCAGATTGACGAACGCGTGCCTCCTTATCCTGGAGCAATCCGCTTAAGGTTGCTAAAAAATCCGGGGTAGCTGCAGTCGCACCAAGCCTACCTATGGCATTACAGGCAGACTGACGAACGTCCGCCTCCTTATCCTGGAGCAGTTCGCTTAAGGCCGCTAAAAAATCCGGGGTAGCTGCCGTACCCAGTCTGCTTATGGCATCACAGGCAGATTGACGAACGTATGCCTCTTTATCCTTGAGCAATCCGCTTAAGGCTGTTAAAATATCAAGTGTGGCGGCAGATGGGCCGAGCCTTGCTACTGCACGACAAACAGAGCCGCAAGCAAGAGGAGAAGACAATAATAAATACTTGGCGCATCGATGCAGGAGCGGCTCCGTGACAATGACCTCACCCAGCACATCGATGTAACGGAGCGCCTTTTGGGGATTGCTCACGGCCTCGACATCTAAAGATTGAACCAACAAAGGCGCTAGGTGTTTTCCCCAGGCAGAACTTTGTCGTAATTCTGAGGTAATCGGATGGGAATAGTGATAAACATTTGATTTATTGATAACGTCCTGTGATAATTGACTCACAAAACCGCACCAAGCTGACGGCACTCTATCAATCAACAACTCTTCGATACAGCGGACACGCAAGACGTTATGGAAAGTTCCGTTTAACGGTAAGGGCGGGGAATCCATCAATGCGACTAGATTATCCAGGTGTGGATGGACTTTATCTTGCACCAATAACCCCATCACAAACGGCCAAAAACGGGCAAAATGAACATCATACTTATAGCGCTGAACGAAAAGCCTATTATTGTCTGCCTGAGTAGAATTTTTCCATTGTTCGACAAACACCCAGGCAGCCAAGTATTCCTGTAAGGTTAAATGCAGAAATTCGCCCTGTCCTCCGAAATCCTTGTGATGGGAAGACCAGACCAATCCCCTGACCAACCCACTGTAAAACACATCATAAAAACACGCTTGCTCGTTTTGCCCATAGGCGTCGCGCATGACATGTCGTAAAGCCGCTTTCAACTCACCCGCCTCAAACTGCGCTTGACTATTTTTCAAGCCCTTTAAGGCTAGCTGACCCAAGCCCATCAGAAGGCACTGTACTTTCGGAGACGTCAAAAAAGTATTGTCATCCGTTAAAGCGCCTACTGAGATAAAATCCACTGATAAGGTGTTGGCGTCATAGGCCCGTTTCATCAAATAAACGAAAAGTTGGGTGTAAAGCTGGGTGGTGTTTAAACCACTGAAATCAGGCAGCGCCCCACCTGACATCACCGCACATAAAATCTCCAGATTCACTGGTATGTGGGCTAATCCCCGTATTTTAAGATGCTCGGTCAATAAAGTCTTTAAGCGAGAGTAACCGGGGTGGTTTTGTTTTTTTTCAAAATGCTTATCGACATAAGCCATAACATTTGCTTGTGAAAACCCTAATAATTCAACCTGCCGAAAGGGCTGTTCGGCATGTTCGACAGGGCAACGATAATACGGCCGAGACGTCACCACCACCCAGGGTTGCTTTAAGAAAAAATCATGAAACATCTGCTGAACAGGGTCCACTCGGGGCAAACTTGCTATTTCATCATATCCATCGACTAAATAAAGTATGTCATTTTTATCGGTTTGTAACAGGGTTTTGATATCTTGTACGGAGCTTGCTATGGCATAGCTCTCTTTTAGAGGGTCCCAGGATTGTTCCTTTAAGTAAGTCGCCATACTGCTGAGTGGTAAAAAACGGGCATGGGCGCCTTCCTCCTGATAACGCCACCAGGCAGCAGAGTCAGGAGACGCAGGCAACATATTGCGTAGTTTGACCCATATGACGCACTTTATTCTCTCTGGCAGCCAAGGCGCCGCCTCTTTCTCACCCATACTCCATTCGTAGGCCAGCCGCTGCATCAGTGTGCTTTTGCCGCTGCCGGCAGCACCTGCTATCCACACTTTTTGTACAGGGTTGCTCGCCTTAGGCAACGCCCGAAAAAGCTGAGTATAGGCAATGTTTTTTTTCTCTTGGGTGATTTTCTCCGCCGGATTCACATACAGCTCATGCCAGTCCTGTGGTGTTTTTTTCTCATCACGTTGCGCAGGGTTACCTTGTTGAGCAGATAACAACAAAGCCAATTGAATGAACGAATCCGTAATCGGCCAAGATTTCTCCGCTATCGGGCGTACGAGCCAGCGTGCCTGATTTTGATAAATTTCTCTCAGAGTAAAGTTTAGCGATACCCGAGGTACTGCTGCTTTGGTAAGAACAGTTATTATGTCATTATGCTGATTTTCTCGGGCTAATTCTAAAGGGGTTTTATTTTCAGTATTCCTATAATAAGCTTTAGCTCCACATTTTAACAATAATTCAACCGATTGTATCCAGCCACGCTTAGCAGCGGTATGTAGATAGTCATCATCGTTAACATGTTCTCTATAAAACTTATCAATAAGATAATAAGCAATATTATCTCGATTATAATTTTGCTTAAGGTTAACAGTAAGCGCCGCCATAAGGGGGTTCCTTCCCTCTTGATTCCGCTGGGTATTTATAGGGTATTGATTAGTTTTCTCAAGTAAAAATTTAACCATCTCAAAGTAACCATGATAGATAGCGATAAACAATGCATTAGCACGGTTACCGCTGAAAATTATTGAAGTATCAATACCTAGATTTTCATATCTATTTTGCAATAATTCTAAAATTGCTAACTGATTACGGGATGCTGCCTCTATAAATACGGCACGGCGATTAGTAGACTCCTCTAAGTCTTTAGTTTTAATAAGCACTTCATCCGTCATTGCCTTTATTATTGCTAAACCTATTTCTAAATAACCACCTTGGAGCGCATGATGTAAGGCCGTATTACTTTTTATATCTTGAGCCTCCAAAGATATTCGCTCTTCAGACAAAAAATATTTGACAATATTTTTACGATTCTTTATTGTAGCAATCATAAGTAAAGTTTGCGATTCGCTGTTCTTTGTGTTCCATAAAGGGCTTTTATCTTTATCGACTCCAATCAACATCTTAACTTGCTCTAAATTACCTGCCTCCACACTTGCAATCAACTTGTGTTCTTGTTCGATTAAAAAATTATCAAATTTCGCCACTAATTCTTTTTTATCAACTTGCTCATTTTTTTGTTTATTGGAACGTTGGCTCACTACTTTTAAAGATAAACCATCTTCGATAATAAGAGAGGGCCTTGGCTGGGGAAGTGAAGCTGGTTTAAACGGATGTCCCCACGCTTGTGCCATAGAAGACCCATATTGAGGTCGAATCAATAGTTCATCTCTACTTTTTGCTGTTATTTTTGATTGGAACGTCACTTTAAAGAGCGTTATGGCCGCATTGAGAAGATGCTCTTTATCACTCATCAGCCATTTCTCAAACGGCTGATATCTTTTTATATTTTTAGGTAATAACCACCCTTCGAATTTATCTCTTAAGTCACCGGCGGAGGATTGAAAGTCTTGTGTATAGTATCTAAAACAAACCAATAAGGCATCATAAGGTTTTTGATAAATGGGAATTTTTGCATTCTTTTTGACTTCGTTAATTAACGCAATACTGCGATTTAACAGCGCAAAAAGTGCCACATGGAAAACCTGGATATCAATAGGTTCTAATGCTTTTAATCGCGCGAGCAAGCTATCCCCTTTCTGATAAGGGCGGTCATTAAACCACTGGGCGAGCGGCCCCCAGAGCATATCAGCGACCCGTTCATCATACTTGGCCGTACGATATAAAATCTCCCCTAAACTTACGCCTTGTGATTGATATTGCTGGGTATGCAATAGCCGAAAACCGACTTGTTGCAGTACCGAGCACAACACCACATGCCGGCGGTCAATGCGTAAACTGTCATCCTGGCTTTGTTGCCACGCCACCGTATGATAAATCGCACTGTCATTGACATACCCCTCGTGTGCAAACAAATTCGCTAAAATCAACGCTTCTAGCTGCTTTTGATGGGCTTTCAGGAAGGTGGCGACTCCCTTACGGTAGGCTTTTTTTTGCGTTTGTACCTCTTGATAGAGGGAAACTCTTTCTGTTTTGGCTCGCTCTATTCCTAATATGATGACCTCTTTCAGGTCATCGTCGTCCAATTGCTTCAATGAAGCTTTTAATTTTTCGATTTTTTTATCTGATGCATCTAATTTTACCTGGCACTCCTGTAATTGTTTGTTCGATTGAACGGTTTCCTTTGCCGTCTGTTTTAACGTGAAGCGCATCGAAGAAACGTTAAAAATATGTTTGGCGTACAACAATTGCAGCGCGTAAATCTCATTATCTTGCTTTACAAGAGAGGCTTTCAGATTTAACTTTAATCCTTCGGGCCCTCGTATGTTTTTTAGGCTTTCTACAAAAGCAGCGTCGTTCAGTTGCTGGGCCAAGGCATCTTTTTTAAAGGTATAAAAGTCTTCAACTTGTTGGGCCACTTTCTCCATTAAGCTGGCTATTTCGATAGCATTGGGAGTCCCATGCCAATCCACCGTGATTTTCTCAATCACCTCACTTTGCCACTTTTTTTTATTTTTGCCATAATATTCTCGCAAGGAAAAAAGACTGGCGGCTAACTCCAACACCTGCTTCTCTTGCTTATACGTCGTATAAAAATCTTCTTTTTCAAACGACCTCAGCACATCTTTATTAATCAAAGGTTTCTTATTGAACTTCAAGGCTACATCGGGATGTAAAAACCCCTTTGAATACACATTAGAGTCCCGGCTGGTAGCGCTGGTTAAACCCAGCTCTTCAAAACTGATTTTATTAAAATACGCCATAAGAGCCGCTTCTGTTACGACTTCAATATCGGTGCTTGCTGTGGGTGCTGAAAATAAATTCGGCCAAAATTCATGCGGCCATATCGCCTTCTTGACCCAGTCTGTTCGGTGGCATTCCACTTGGATACTCGTATCAATATCGGAGGTTACATCCCGGCTACCCGGTGCTTGAATACTGACGGTGAATAACGGGCTATTGTCATTCCCGACTGATTCAAATACTTGCCAAACGTAATACTGTAACTTATACTCCGTCGCGTCTTTATTAACGCCCGTGTTTCGACGTAAGCGGTTATACTGGTATTGATTTCCCCCTGCTCTGTCATTCAAGAGTAGTTTAATCGCCTCTTTATAAATCACGGTATCGAGCTCATCTCTTTTGTTAATCAGGGCTTTCACGACCTCTTCACATTCTTTTTGTTCTGCTTCCGATAAATGCGGGTTAAAAAGATGCCAGTCCAAAAGCGTGCGCCAATCATATCCTTTTTTAACTAGAGATAAAAAGAGTCCATACGGATTCCCTTTGGGCTCCTCAATAAAAGACGTTGTTAACAGTGGCTTCCTTTCTTTTTCTATAAAGTGTATAAGGTCTTTCGTTTTTTCATGGTATTTGGTTCCCTCGACACGCTGATTTGACGGGACACTTAAATTTAAGATATTAACGTTATCCAGATTCACACAGGGGATTGGTACAGTTGGGACAATGCTTTGTGATATATCAATATTCGTAGCCTCCCCAAGAGGAGGGACTTTCGGTAAAGAATATGTTGGCAAGGACGAGTTGTTAAGAGCTGTAGGTAAACAATCAGAATAAACTTTGTCAGAATTTAAAAAATTCTCAAGATCCTTCATTGAAGACTCACCTAACCAATGAAGTATTTTTTGACGCTCTTCTTCAATGAGCGCTATTTCAATGGGTGAAAGCTGACTAGGGTTGCTTTTTTTCATTTAAGTATTCTTAAATAGAGGTTGAACCATATCATTTTTTTTTAAGGATTGTAACTCTTTCCAATGTTTTTCAGTTATTTTTGGTTCCAAATCTTGAAGATTATTGTATTTCATTAAAATACGTGAAAAATTGAAAAGTGGTTTCCACTCCATAGCCGTTCTTATCACCTTTTTAGTTTCACTGTCCGTCGCGTTAAGTGAAGAAAATTTTGATTTTGCTAATTCTTTTGGGGAAAGGCCGGTTGCTTTACTTATATCTGCACAATCTAGTAAGGTTAAGTGCAGTTTTGTATTGGTGAAAGTACACGAAGAAAGAATAGCATTTGAAAACTTAGCTCGTGAAAAATCCGCTTCGGAAAGGTCCTCACCTTCTAATGTAAGCGTTTCACAATTAGCTTTATCGTTGTTTTTTCCAAACACATGATGAGAAGAAGAAACGCATTTTGTAAAAAACTCATTAAAACTTCCCTTCGGCTCACAAGCTAAATAGCGCTTTACAATATTCACTCGCTCATCTGAATTGCCACTGTTGTGGCTAAGATTCTCCTCTTTTTTATCAAAATTTTTATTTTCAGTGGAAAACCCTGTTAAGGCTGATTGCAGCTTATCTTCCTCATCTTGAGTAGAGAGTGAGTAGTAATGAAATGAGCAATTATTATACGCTTCCCGTGTTGCGGAGAATTTTTCAGCATACACATTACCATTTATTTTCGCAAGATTCGTCTGAGTTGGTGTATCATCAGAGCTGCCACTTAGTTTTTTTCTCTCTCCACCACCCGTGTGGCCGACGTTTAGTGGTGGAGAGGTGCCTGGGAAAGCCGCGAATTTAAGGCTCTCGTGTAAACGAAGTACTTCTTGCTCAATGAGTTTCTGGCATTTTTTAGCAGCGCGCTCAGATTTAAAGCTTAGCTGAATAATACAATCCTCTTCCACCACCGCCGAATCTGGAATATAACCAAATATTTTTTTCCCTTCGTTTTGTATCACGATTTGTAACGCTAATCGCTCATTCTCATTTAAGGGCAAATCAACATAATCTACGTCAATCACGTGAATCTTTTCCTCTTCTTTTGAATAAATAATTCCCTTGACCTCGACTGCATGCAATGACGTTAAAACAGGTTGAGATGCAAAATGTCCGCCCCCTTGGCCCGGGTTTATATTTGACGCAAACGAAGACACCGGCCCATCAGACATTACTTTTTCTTCCTCATCTATCGCTTCAATGTCGACGTCAATGTTATGCATGTCTTTTGCTGTTATCTTTCTTGCTAATATATAAGATTGGTGAGGAATACTTAAATCCTGCTTTTCTTTTTCAACCGCCAATCGGTACATTAAGGGGTCACGATACAGACCGGTGACTTCTTTCCCCCTGTCTTTGGAAAATTTGATTTTATTGGACGTATTGGTCATGGTCCCCGTAACTTTAATTTCGTCTGCGGTAATAAAAGCGCCTTGCACTGTGGGTTGTTTGTCTTGTTTTTTCATCTCTTTCCATTCCTATCCTCTTATTGAAGAGGTATTAACGCATGAAGCAGTGAAAAATAAAGGGTTTTGCGGCCCTTTAATACTTTGTGTGGAAATCATGCATAAACGCCTTCTTGGTCTTGTGATAGTGTCGCGTTTTTTGCATGCGGTTATGGCTTGTCATGCTTTGAACAAGCCCCCTTAGCCCACTAAAAGGTAGCATTCATCCCTTTAATCCGTTTTTTGAGCGCTCAATGCTTCCAGAATACTCCTGTCAAGCCCGGTCATAGCATGGACCTCTTCTACCGTTTTGCCCTGGGCAAATAATTCGATAGCGTGAAGGGTTTGTTGTATCGTTTCCGCTTTACCCTCGGCTTTACCCTCAACTTTGCCTTTCGCTAAGCCTTCTTCAAACTTATCATGCAACATCGCCTTTTCTGTGCTCACGTAATGCCAATATTGATCATAGGCAGCCAATTCATCGGCATTGTAAGCCGACATTTCACTTAACTCCACGGCTTGCTTAATCTCAGGGACCTCGAGCCACTCTAGCGGAACTTCTTTCGTCTTCTTATCCAGCTCGGACATGAACCGTAACCACAACACTTGCAATTTGCGATGACTCACTGAAGTGGCTTTAAATTTGGGCAACTCGATAAACACTAACTGTAAATCTTTGATATCGCGCTGGGTATTTTGAACATTGACCAGTTTGTAATGGTGATACCAAGCATCCGAGGTGGGGTCAAACGTACTGCCCAACAAGCCTAACCCATACACCGGTTTCAAGAGGTCATAGGCTTCCCCTTGTTCGAGCTGACGCACATACGCCGTACTGGCCCCAAACAATAAACGTTGCATGAAGCTTTTCGTCCACTGAATCTGCATCTCCACGATGAAAATCCGCCCTCGACTATCGGTGCATTTCACATCCACCAAGGTGGATTTAAAACCGGGGATGTGGGGCACTTGCTCGCCGGGCAGATAGGTCAAGGATTCAATCAAGCCATCCTCAGGCAGCGGCAGTACGGCGTTTAAAAAACTTTTTAAGAGTTTGGGGTGTTGACCAAAGATTTTTTTGAACACCACATCGGATTTTGGGTCAAGATAACGTGACATGAAGCGGCTCCTAAGGAGGGTGGACGAGATAGCGACAGTATACCCGAAAGGAAGGCCTAAGGCGAGGCCGCGCGCGCTCTTGACCAGGGCAATCGCATCTAAATTTTGAATAAAATGACTTGACAAACTGTTACGGAGATGATCTATTGAGCCATTTGGAGGCTGAGTAGATGGAAAAGACGGCTCTTTTACAAAGCTGTAGAAATCAGTTAAGCAAAGATTTCAGCTCCTTGAAAATCGAGGAAGAGTCGCTGAAAAATAGTTTTGACTTGACTAAAGCCATAACATCGTCGTTTAGCGACTTTAATTTTATTAGTCATACCGCACCAGCGAAGCGGGTGGCTTGACGGTTGTTAGCAGCCTCAAAGGCTGCCGTTTTAAAGTTCAGATTAA
>JAIELR010000201.1 GCA_019752835.1 Gammaproteobacteria bacterium
GTATCTTTTTCAAAACGTTTTTCAGTAGATTTTTTAAATTGGATTTTGCTTGTACAAGATCAAAAATTAAAATCAAATATTATTTATTTTTCCAGTTTGAACAGCAAAAGTAAATTGGTTCTTTATAAAGATGGTGAGCGTCGCTATATCATTGCACCTAAAGGACTGCAGATTAACGATCAAATTCAAGCAGGACATGATGCACCTATCAAAGTAGGTAACTCATTGCCAATGCGGAATATCCCCCTGGGTTCGATGATACATTGTATCGAAATGAACTTAGGTAGAGGTGCTCAAATTGCTCGAACAGCGGGTGCCGCAGTTCAATTACTGGCACGGGAAGGTGGCTATGTTACCTTACGATTGCGCTCAGGTGAAATGAGAAAAATTAATGCTGACTGCGTTGCTACCATTGGTGAAGTCGGTAATACCGAACATAACTTGATTGAGCTAGGCAAAGCAGGTGCTGCTCGACATCGCGGAATACGTCCTACCGTACGCGGTGTTGCAATGAACCCTGTTGACCATCCGATGGGAGGTGGTGAAGGCCGCACCTCTGGTGGACGACATCCGTGTAGTCCATGGGGCGTCCTTGCAAAAGGATTTAAGACACGAAAGAATAAACGTACAACTAAATTTATTGTGCGTAGTCGGCATAAAGCTAAATAATGAGAGAGTGAGGAACTAAAGTGCCACGTTCAATTAAAAAGGGTCCTTATGTCGATCCGCGACTAATGAAAAAAGTTGATGATGCAAAACAAAAGAGTGATAAACGTCCTATTAAAACATGGTCACGTTCATCCGTTATTTTGCCTGATTTTGTTGCTTTAACCTTTGCTGTACATAACGGTAAGACATTTATTCCCGTTTATGTAACAGAAAACATGGTAGGGCATAAGTTAGGTGAGTTTGCATTAACACGTACATTTAAAATGCACTCGGGTGATAGAAAATCGTCATAAGATGTAGGGGCAAACCCCTGTGGTTGCCCATCTTCGGGTCGGCACGGGGGCCGACCCCTACAACGCCGAAAAGTGAAATGTGAAGAGTATATTTTGAGAGAGGTTAGTGATGGAAGTAGCAGCAAGACTGCGTAATGTACGCGTGTCTCCGCAAAAAGCACGATTAGTTGCAGACCAAATACGTGGACTGCCGGTCGATAAGGCTTTGAATGTTCTGGAATTTAGTTTGAAAAAAACAGGACATATTCTAAAAAAAGTATTAAGTTCAGCGATTGCAAATGCTGAACATAATGAAGGTGCGGATATTGATGAGTTGTATATCGCAACGATCTATGTTGATGAGGGCCCTACGTTAAAGCGTATGATGCCTCGTGCGAAAGGCCGCGGAAATCGTATTTTGAAGCGTAGCAGTCATATTACCGTGATTGTTTCGGACAGTAGGAGTTAATTGCCATGGGTCAGAAAGTTAATCCAGTGGGTATCCGTTTAGGTATTACCACTGATTGGGATTCAACTTGGTACGCAGAAAACAATTATGCTGATAACCTGTTTGCTGATTTGAAAGTCCGCGAATACTTGGAAAAACATTTGTATGATGCGGGCGTCGCCAAGATTTTGATTGAACGACCGGCTAAAAGTGCAAAAATTCGCATTTTATGTGCACGTCCAGGCGTTGTCATTGGACAAAAAGGTCGTGGCGTAGAGCTGTTGAGAAATCAGGTAGCGAAAATAATGAAGCTGCCAGTTAATTTAGTGCACTTGACCATTGAAGAGGTCAAAAAACCAGAGTTTGATGCTCGTTTAGTCGCACAAACAGTTGCAGCTCAGCTAGAACAACGGGTTATGTTTCGACGTGCTATTAAGCGCGCCGTTTCATCAGCGTTGCGAGCAGGTGCATTAGGCGTTAAAATTTGTGTCAGCGGCCGCTTAGGCGGTGCTGAAATTGCCCGTACTGAATGGCATCGGGAAGGTCGTGTTCCTTTACACACTTTTCGCGCTGTTATTGATTATGGTGTTGCCGAAGCTCATACCACCTTTGGTGTTATTGGTGTGAAAGTGTGGATTTTTAAAGGCGAACGTATCGGTAAAAAAATACAGCATGTTGATGCTGCTAACGATGCCCAATAAGATAGGTTAATTTACTATGTTGCAACCAAAGCGTAATATTCATAAGTGTCAAAAAGGTCGAAATAGAGGCTTAGCTCTCCGCGGTAACCGCGTGAGCTTTGGTTCTTTCGGACTAAAAGCCATAGCCTGTGCTCAAATTACTGCTCGTCAGATAGAGTCGGCTCGTCGTGCTATTAGTCGCGAAATTAAACGGGGTGGTAAAATCCATATTCGGATATTTCCCGATAAACCCCTTACGAAAAAACCACTTGAAACTCGTCAGGGTAGTGGTAAAGGTGGGATAGAATGCTGGGTAGCTTTAGTGCAACCTGGGCGTGTCCTCTTTGAAATTGAAGGTATTCCAGAAGAGTTGGCGCGTAAAGCTTTTCAATTAGCATCTGCCAAGTTGCCGGTTAAGACTATCTTTGTGACAGAAACGGAGATGTAATGAAAAACGAAAAATTAGCGGACACTAATGTGTCATCATTAAAAGAAGAGTTGATCTCACTGTTACATGAACAGTTCAATCTTCGTATGCAAAAGGGTAGTGGCACGGCAGTAAAGCCCCATCTATTCAAGCGTGTTAGGCGCCAAATTGCACGTATTAAAACACGTTTGCATCAAGGCGTTACTGGAAATTAGTTTATTAAAATAAATATACTCCTCGCAATTGAGTTTGCGGCTAGGCGCTTTTGACGCGAGCCGAGGAGTGTATATAGACATACATGACGATGGCGAGTTGTCAAAAGCAACAACGCCGCAGACTCAGTTTCGAGGAGTATTAGGTAATGACTGAACAGCTTAAGAGCGCAAAACGCATTATTATTGGTAAGGTTGTAAGCAACAAATCTGAGAAATCAATCACAGTTGTTGTTGTTAGACAAGTACGCCATCCAAAGTATGGTAAAATTGTTTCAAAAACAAAAAAATACCATGCGCATGATGAAAATAACAGTTGTAAAATCGGTGATGTTGTACGCATTATCGAAAGCAGACCAATTTCCAAAACAAAGACTTGGGCTTTGCATGAAATAGTTGAGACTGTGCAATAGTGCAGATATTTTTGTCGTAGAGGGTTTCCTTAACAACAAGACGGTGTTATACTCCTGCCCTATTTGAATATGTGGGCAGTGTTACCTTTATATACACATATTTATCTGGCTTCTCTGTTTTGTAAAAATGAGAGGCTAGTTGTAAATGTTAAAAACAAAACAGGTTTGGGGTTTGGAGTAAGCTAATGATACAGATGCAAACAATGCTCGATGTGGCAGATAATAGCGGTGCGCGAAAAGTTATGTGTATTAAGGTCAAAAAAGGCCGTTATGCAAGAATTGGTGATGTTATTAAGGTCACTGTGAAAGAAGCGATCCCAAGAGGGAAAGTTAAAAAGGGTGATGTTATGGATGCTGTTGTTGTGCGAACCTCTGCACCCATTCGGCGTTTAGATGGCTCTGTTATTCGTTTTGATAATAACGCAGCTGTTTTATTGAACAGCCAAATGCAACCATTGGCTACGCGTATTTTTGGACCAGTTACCCGTGAGTTGCGAGCGTTGTTTATGAAAATTATTTCATTAGCTCCTGAAGTACTGTAAGGCGAGAGTGGACTTATGCAAAAGATAAAAAAAGGCGATGAAGTAATAGTCATCGCAGGTAAAGATAAAGGAAAAAGCGGAAAGGTCATTAAGATCGTAAAAAAACGAGATGACTTAGTACGTAGAGTTTTAGTTGAAGGTGTCAATTTAGTGAAAAAGCACATGCGTGCCAATCCTAATAAAGACATTGAGGCTCAAATTCTGAGTAAAGAAGCAGCAATGGATATTTCTAATGTTGCAATCCTGAATCCAATCACTAAAAAAGCTGACCGCGTTGGGTTTAAGTTTTTGGAAGATGGTCGTAAAGTTCGGTACTTCAAATCGAATGATGAAGTCGTTGACCTTATTTAATTAAGTTAGGTAGTAGTTATGACAGCCTTAAAAAAAATGTACGATAGCAATATCGTCAAAGCTATGATGGAAAAATTTGGTTACGAAAACGTAATGCAAGTACCACGAATTACAAAAATTACCCTTAACATGGGTGTCGGAGAAGCCGTTCTCGACAAGAAAGTTTTGGATAAAGCCGTTGCAGAATTAATGCTAATTTCTGGGCAAAAAGCGATCCAAACACATGCTAAAAAATCCATTGCTGGATTTAAAATACGTGAAGGCTGGCCCATAGGCTGTAAAGTCACTATGCGTCGCGCTCGTATGTATGAATTTTTAGAAAGATTGCTAAGCATTGCTCTTCCACGCGTAAGAGATTTTCGGGGACTAAATCCACGCTCCTTCGATGGACGTGGAAATTATAGTTTTGGAGTCAAAGAACAATTGATTTTTCCTGAAATTGATTTTGATAATGTTGAAGCAATTCGCGGTATGGATGTAACGATCACTACGACAGCTAAAACTGATGATGAAGCCCGTGCGTTACTAACTTTATTTAATTTTCCATTTAGAGATGCTGAGGGGATAAATAGCTAATGGCTAAAATGTCTATTATAAAGCGTGAAGAAAAACGCGAGCAATTGGAAGAAAAATACCGTCAAAAACGTGCACTTCTTAAGACGCAGTTGGGCGAGTGTTATGCTGCACTTGTTAATACGGATGGTGAGCATGGCGAAGTGTATGAAAAAATTGATGCATTGCAACGCAGTCTTGATTTAGATATTCCTCGAAATGCAACACCGAAACGTAAACGCAATCGTTGTCGTTTGACAGGGAGAGCAAGAGGTGTTTATAGAAAGTTTAAATTGGGACGTAGTGCGCTTAGAAAAGTAGCTATGATGGGCTTGGTTCCCGGAGTTCGTAAGTCAAGCTGGTAATCCAAAATCAGACACTTAGTTCCAAATTAGGTAGTTAATTCCAGATCGGATTTTAAATTTACGATCTAAGAGTAAAAAGTTAGGAGTTGGTTTCAAAATGAGTATGCAAGATCCAATCGCCGATATGCTCACCCGCGTGCGAAATGCACAAGGTGTAGGAAAAAAACATGTCGCCATGCCGTCATCGAAGCTTAAAGTTGCGATTGCAAAAGTTTTGAAAGATGAAGGGTATATCGTTGATTTTAACGTAGAAGGTGAGCTTAAAAAAACACTGATTATTACATTAAAATATCACTTAGATAAACCTGTTATCGAAATAATTAAACGAGTTAGCCGTCCAGGATTGCGAATTTATAAAACGGTTAACGATATGCCAAAACCTCTAGGTGGTTTAGGTATTTCTATTTTGTCTACATCAGTTGGTGTAGTGAGTGACAGAGCTGCTCGTCTTGCAAATGTTGGTGGCGAAGTTCTCTTGGTAGTGTGGTAAGGAGCTTAAAATGGTATCTAGGGTTGCACGAAAACCTATTGACTTACCCAGTAACGTTAAAATTCAATTAACGGATCGGAAGGTAGTGGTAAATGGCCCAAAAGGCAGCTTGACTCATACGCTTCCTGAGGGTGTGAACATTAAACATGAAGAAAATCAATTGACGTTTTCAATTGAAAAAGACACGAAAGCATTAGATGCTTTGTCAGGCACATCGCGAGCGATTATAAACAATATCATTATTGGTGTTGTGTCAGGGTATGAGATTAAATTGCTGTTGGTTGGCGTCGGTTATCGTGCGCAGTTGCAGGGTAATACCTTGAATCTAACCTTGGGTTTTTCTCATCCAGTTAAATTTGTTGCCCCTGCAGGAATTGTTATTGAATCCCCGATGCAAACTGAAGTACTTGTTAAGGGCATAGATAAACATTTAGTAGGTCAAGTTGCGGCGAATATTCGTCGTTTCAGAAAGCCTGAGAAATACAAAGGTAAAGGCATTCGTTATGCGAATGAAACGATTGCTCTTAAAGAAGTGAAGAAAAAATAGGATATAGGGTTATGTCTACTGTTAATAAAAATGTTGCTCGTCTACGCCGTGCTAAACGTGGACGTAAGAAAGTTGAGGAGTTGCATTTGCGAGATCCTAACTTGGTGCGGATTAATATTGTTAAAAGCAATACGCATATAGGCGCACAGTTTATAAAAATGGATCCTCTTACTGGGAAATCCGTTGTTTTAGCTTGTGTTTCTACTCAGCAAGAAGCTATAAAGGCTCAATGCAAATATACAGGTAATATTGCCGCGGCAATTATCGTAGGTAAAACACTTGCAGAAAAAGCAATTGCCTTGAATGTTACAAAAATTGCATTTGATCGTGCCGGACATAAGTACCATGGTCGTGTAAAAGCTTTGGCCGATGCTGCGCGTGAAGGCGGCTTGAATTTTTAATAGGTGAAAATATGACAAAGACGGATGGTAATCTTGAACGTTTAATTAAAGTTAATCGCGTAAGCAAGACAGGTAAAGGCGGTCGTAGAATGTCTTTTTCCGCTATTGGTGTTGTTGGTGATGGCGCAGGTCGCGTTGGCATAGGTCATGGCAAGTCCAACGAAGTTCCGCCAAGTATCCAAAAAGCGATGGGTAACGCTGGTAAAAATATGGTTCGCGTTTATTTAAACGGAGATACCATTTTTCATAAAACAATCGCAAAATTTGGTGCTACTAAGGTTATTATCATGTCAGCGCCTGAGGGGACTGGTATTATTGCTTGTGCTGCATTGCGATCCCTTTTTGAGGTTTTAGGTCTTAAGAATGTTGTTGCTAAAGTTATAGGTTCTGCTAACGCTATTAACGTTGTGCGCGCTGGATTGCTTGCTTTGCAGTCAGTTAAATCCCCTGAAAGGATGGCCGAAAAACGTGGTAAACAGGTTGACGAAATTATAGGTGGATAATTCCATGACTAAGAAAGAGAAAATGCTTGAGGTTAAGCTCATAAAAAGTTTGAATCGTCGTACTGATCGTCAAATCGATACAGTTAAAGGATTAGGACTGCGTCGTATTAATCACGTAGTAACTTTGCAGGATACGCCTGCTATTAGAGGTATGATAAACAAAGTTTCATTTTTGTTGCATGTAGAGGAAATTTAATAATGCGTTTAAACTCACTTAAGCCTGCCGAAGGCTCAAAAAAGAAAGCTACTCGGGTTGGACGCGGCTGGAGCTCAGGTTTGGGTAAGACCTGCGGTAAAGGTCAAAAAGGTCAAACCTCACGCGGTAAAGGTAAAGTTGCGATTGGTTTCGAAGGCGGTCAAATGCCTTTTCATCGCCGTATTCCTAAAAGCGGTTTTAACTCTAAGAAATCGTTGATTACTGGAGAGCTTAGATTGTCTGAGCTGAATAATTTGCCGACTGATGAATTTGATTTGGAAACATTAATTGCCTTGGATGTTTTTGATCGAAATACGAAATTTGTTAAAGTTATCTCAACCGGTGTTATAGAGCGTGCTGTTACAATCAGAGGCTTGCGCGTAACGGCAGCTGCGCGTGCTGCGATTGAAGCGGCTGGTGGTAAGGTTGAGTTATAATGGCAAAAGCAAGTCTAGGCTCAGCGGGCTCCCGTTCTGGATTAACTGAATTATGGCAACGTTTATTATTTGTTGTTTTTGGTATTTTAATTTTTAGAATTGGTGCACATATTCCTGTTCCTGGTCTTGATCCAGTTCAATTAGCTGCTTTTTTTAAGCAAAATGATAATGGAATGTTAGGCTATTTTAATATGTTTTCTGGTGGCGCACTTAAACGGTTTACCGTTTTTGCGTTGGGTGTTATGCCCTATATCTCAGCCTCCATTATTATACAATTGTTTAGCTCAATATCGCCTTCATTAGAACAGTTGAAAAAAGAGGGTGAGTCTGGACGGCGTAAAATTAATCAATATACACGTTATGCCACACTGTTTCTTGCGTTTTTCCAGTCCTTGGGCTTTGCTCTTTATCTTGCTAAGCAGCATATTGCGTTAAATCCAACCATTGGTTTTTATTTTACAGCGTCTTTAACCTTGACCGCTGGAACCTTGTTTTTAATGTGGATAGGTGAACAAATTACCGAGCGCGGTATAGGTAATGGAATATCTCTGATCATTTTTTCTGGAATTGTCTCAGGTCTTCCCAGTGCAATTGGTAGAACTCTTGAACAGGTTCGTGAAGGACAAATGCAATTTTTGGTTATGTTAGTTGTTTTAGCGGTGGTTTTATTTGTAACAGGTTTCGTTGTGTTTATGGAGCGAGCTCAGCGCAAAATCACCATAAATTATGCAAAGAGACAACAAGGTCGAAAGGTATATGCTGCACAAACGAGCCATTTACCTCTGAAAATAAATATGGCGGGCGTTATTCCTCCTATATTTGCTTCAGCCATTATTATGTTTCCTGCATCAATAGCACAATTATTTGGTGGTGGAACTGGCAGCGGTTGGTTGAGTGATATTGGGTTTGCCTTAATGCCTGGCCAACCGCTTTATTTGCTTGTTTATACTGTTGCTACGGTGTTTTTCTGTTTCTTTTATACGGCCTTGGTCTTTAACCCCAAAGACACTGCTGAGAATTTAAAAAAATCGGGTGCTTTTATTCCGGGCATACGCCCAGGTGAACAAACAGCCCGGTATATTGATACGGTTATGACTCGGCTTACGGTTGTTGGCTCTATTTATCTAGTGCTTGTTGCATTGATGCCAGAGTTTTTAACGGTAGTTTGGAATGTTCCCTTCTATTTTGGGGGAACATCCTTGTTGATCATAGTGGTAGTGTTAATGGACTTTATTGCTCAAATACAAGCGCATATAATGTCACAGCGCTATGAATCATTGCTAAAAAAAGCAAATTTAAAAGGAACGGGTGCGGCTAATTCTCCTTTGGGTTTGCTGCGGTAGCCCGTGATTCGTCGCCTGGATGCGGCGCAGCGTAATCTGGGGTAAAGTGCGGAATTTGAGGTGATTTGTAGCCTGGATGAAGCGCAGCGCCCTCGGCGAAGCCAAATCCGGGGTGAGATATCGTCAGGACACATTTCCCGGATTTGGCTTCGCCGAGGGCGCTGCGTTGCATTCGGGCTACGATTATGAAAAAGTATTTTCGGAGAATGATAATGAAAGTAAGAGCATCGGTAAAA
>JAIELR010000071.1 GCA_019752835.1 Gammaproteobacteria bacterium
CCGCGCGAGCGCTGACGAAAATTCAAACGCAGAGTTTTAAATTAACTACGGTGACCTTAACAGGGACATATTTGCTGCCAATAATCACGCTTTCTACCTTGAGTATTGAGCCGACGAGGTTACGTAAACTGGAATTGATAGGTGTTAATTGGCTGCCTGAAATGATTGTTTTTTTAGCGCGTTATCCATATTTAGCGGGCGCTGGGTGGAGTGAGGATGTAGAGGTAACAAATCTTACGAAATTGGACGAAGCGCTGCAAGTGGCGCTGGGGGCGAGCGGATTAGGTGACATACAGTCAGGCAACAAGCACATTCATCCGGCTCTGGCAGAGAAAATAGCCTATACACTGGCCACTATTACGACGCTTTCTTTTGAAGTAATGGTGTACCTGCGATCAAAAGGGTTGAGCGTCGTTGAAAAAGCGTTGAAAAATAATGATGACTTGGTGCGCGAGGTTGCCGCCGAATCGTTAGCCGCTTTTGCGGCGACCTCTTTTGCAGAAAGTGCGTTAATGCTCCTTAAACGGGCCTTGTATGATAAAAATGATTCAGTCCGCAAGGCTGCTGCCGAATCGTTAGGGGCCTTTGCGGCGACCTCCTTTGCAGAAAGTGCGTTGGTCTCTCTTCAACAGGTCTTGCAAGGCGATTTTTTTGAGGTACGTTGTGCTGCTGTTAGAGCCTTAAGGGCCTTTGCGGCGACTTCCTTAGCAGAAAGAGCGTGGGTCTTTATTAAACAGGCCTTGAATGATAGAAGTGATTTAGTTCGCCAGGCTGCTGCCACCTCGTTGGTAGTCTTTGCAGTGACCCCTTTTGCCGAAAGAGCATTGGTGTTACTTCAACAGGTCTTAAAAGGTACCTATCACCACGAAGTGCGCAAGATTGCCGCTATCTCCTTGGCAGCCTTTGCAACGACTCCTTTTGCTGAGAGTGCGCTGTTGTCCCTTCAATTGGCCTTGAGAAGTAACGATTATTGGGTGCATCCAGCTGCTGCGAAATCTTTAGGTGCATTTGCGGCTACCCCTTTGGCTGGAAGCGTTTGGGAGTCTCTTAAGGAGGCCTTGAGGAAAAAGGATAATAGTGTAGCTGTACGTAAAGCTGTCACCACATCCTTGGGGGCGTTTGCAACGACTCCCTTTGCTAAATGCTCATTGGGGTCTCTTCAAGCAGCCTTGTACACTGAAAATGATCAAGTACGCCAGGCTGCCACGGCATCCTTAGGGGCCTTTGCGGTTAGCTGCTTCGCGGAAGGAGCGCTGTTGTCACTTCGACTGGCTTTAAAAGATATGGATGAGGGCGTATGTGAAGTTGCCGTGACATCCATGGGAGCCTTTGCAGCAACTCCTTTTGCTGAAAGCGCGTGGTCGTCTTTTCAACTAGTCCGCAAGGCTGGACATGAGTTGGAGCGCAAAAGCGCTGCCATAGCCTTGGGGGCCTTTGCGGCGACTCCCTTTGCTGAACATGCGTTGGCGTCTCTTCAAGTAGCGTTGAAAGACACAGAGGCTTCGGTACGTTGGGCTGCCGTCAGCTCCTTAAGGGCCTTCGCAGCTACCTCCCTAGCTGAAAAGGCGTTGATGATACTTCAGCAGGCCTTAAAGGATTCAGGCGAATGGGGCGCAGATAACCTCATTTCTTTTGCTACTTCATGTATCCAATCAACATTGTATCAAAGGATATATCAATCCTTACTCGCAAGAGCTTCTTCTCGAGGCGTCAAAGTCAAATTTCGCTTACCAGGCATCGGTGCTTTAGCCAAACTGACTAGTTTTGACCAATCTATTTTTATAGAGCCTTTGATTGCTCAACTGCGCCGCGATGTTGAAGACTTCAAAAAATTGCACCCCAACGAACCCTTGTTTTATCCCAAAACTCAGCCTGATTATTCAGCCATTACGCCAAAAATAAGAGATAATATTTTAATTGAGGAGGATGCAGAAAATAAATCTACAGAAATCATTATTATTGAACCAAGCAGTGAGAAAAAAGATGAAGAAGCGAGCTCATCAGAAAATGAGCCAGTCTCTAGTTCGAATAATATTATAGAAATAAAGCGAAAAAATGAAGGCACGCCTAAAATGTCAGACTTAACGCAAAGTGGCATACTTCATTTTTCATCTAAAAATAAGGGGGGTTCTCCACCAGTACCTGTTTTAAATCAGAGTTCGAATTTTAATCCGCCATAAGCGGAATGAAATAACACCTTTTAGGGAATTGAGTTAAAAAATGCCCCCATACTTAGGTAATCAAAGACCTCTCTTTTTTTAATATAAGAATTTCTTAATAAAACAAAGAAGTAACATGTTGTTTAATTAGTAAATAATTATTGGAGTTTGCTTCACTTAAGCATATAATAATAAAACTCAGCCAGGACGCCAGGTAAGCGCATAAGTTAGCGTTGGACGAAAATATTCCGTCATAAAGAATATAACGCAATAAACTAAACCGCACTTTTAATTTATAACCGACTTCTAATCATATGAGGTATTTATCATGGGCCGCTTTTCACATAGAACACTAACACCTAAAGATCATCTTCAAAATGAATATACAGCAACTATACAAAAGCAAATTAATGAGTTTTCTGCAAAAAAAATAGAAATAAAACTTGAGGTTTTAGTTCTTAATGCGGCACGTGAAAGCAGTGAACTGAAAACGCGATTTATTGAAGATTTTCTTTTTCCATGTCTTGAAAAAATTATGAGGCAGGGAAATATGACCACACAAGAAATAACTAATTTTTATGATAATTCTTTAAAAGAATTTAAGGAAAACTGGCTTGGAGATAGAAAAACGATAATTGATCGAACGAGAGGTTTAGAATATTTAAATGAAGCGGGCGAAATTATTGTTTTAGTTGACGAAAAAAAAGAAATATATTTTGAAAAACAAAAAGAAAATGTAGAGAAATTTATAAATGATCAAGATTACCGAAAACAAATAATTCTTTCTAACACACCTTTGAGTGAAACTATAAAAAAATGGAAAACAGAGTGTGTGGGTCATACCTTAAGCACTGCAGAAATTAATGACCGACTTTTTAAGTTGGATGACGAAATTTATGAAAATGATGAGAGATTAAAAGAATTACGTAAAGAAAAAGAGCATGAGTTTAATAAAATTGATCGATCATTACATAGACTTTGCCATGAGGGTCAACTTGAAGCAATCAAAGCGATGTTTAGAGAGTTGAAGTTCGCCAGTTTGGTTCGAATTGCCATTAATACGCCAGATACAAGCGGTTATTATCCACTTCATTACGCGGTGGAAAATGGGCATTTAGAGGTTATTCAACATTTATTGAAGCAAATTACAACAGAAGATCTAATCGAAATGAAGGATTTCGATGGATATTCGCCGGCTCATTATGTATTTGTTCCGACGGAGGAGAATGCGCTTCCCCACGAAAACCTCAGGTATCCCCTCATTTCTGAAAATACCCTTATTAGCATAAATAATAGCCAAAAGGAGGAAGACGAGCTCTCTTCGGAGATTGATATGGTCAAAAAAGAGTCTCATGAAGAGTTGCCATTGGATGAGCAAGCTACTCGAGTTGTGCAAGAAGATATCAATTTGGATTTTTTACAAAAAGGAATTGAAGTATCAGCGAGTTCAGTGGGCATTTCTGGCCAAAATTTGCCTAAAAATAATGGGAAACAAACCTTAAATAAAAATGAGGGGATACCTGAGCACGAAAACATCATACAGATTAATGAGTTTCCTAACATTTTGCCACCTAAGATGCAATTTTATCATGAAAATGCTATTCAGATGCTTGAGGAGTTCGTTAAAAAAGGGTTAAGTCTTGAATGTATAAGTAATCGGGATGCTAATTTATTGCATATGGCTGCCTATGACGGCCACATAGAAGGAACTAAGGCGTTAATTACTTTATTAGAAAATACACTAGATGAAAATAAATACATCGATTTTTTGAACGCAAGCGATATCCAAAGTAAAACCGCTTTGCACATGGCTGTTAATAAAAATCATCCTGAAATAGTTGAAGTATTGCTGAATACGAAACATCTTCTGTCTTGTCCTGAAGCTTCTGGCTGGGCGGGTAAAGGCAAATATACTCCTTTAGTCGAGGCTCTAATTCAAGATGGTCGTGTAGAATGTGCACTTCATTTCCTCAAAAAAGGTATTTGGTTAAGTCAAGAAGAAAAAGATTGTCTTATCAGCGAACATCCTGGTAATAAAATGGCTCTTCTCAAAGAACGTATTTTAACCGTGCTAGAGAATTATATTGATGTGCTATTTCCCTCCAATATTCAAAACAATCAGTTATGGAACCCAGATCCCACTATTATTCTTCTTATCGAAGTATTAAAATATCCAAATCCTAGACAAGCATATTTTCATATTAAACAGCTCGAACAAAAGAATTCTTGGTTAATTCCAGAGCATTTTTTACTGTGTACTGGTGAAACGCGAGTAAGCATAAAAGAAAATTTGCCTGCTGCTTTCGCATATTACGTTAATAAGATGTTTCCCTCTCCTCATCTAGAAAATAGCATGTTTAGCAAGAGAGAAAATGAAAACAACAATTTTAATGAAATTGAGGTTCATAAAGAAAAAACTCAGCTGCCTGAGCTCAGGGCCCCCCTCATTTCTGAAAACATCTTTTTTAGCACAAATAACAACCCAAATGATGAAGGCAAAGTCTCTTATGAGATTGACGTGATCAAAAAAGAATCGCTCGAAGAATTACCATTGGACGAACAGGCTACTCGAGTTGTACAACAAGGTATCAACTCAGACTTGTTACAAAAGGGAATTGAAGCATCATTGAGTTCTAAAGGTCTTTTTGGCCAAAAATTGTCTGAAAATAATGAAAAACAGATATTGGATAAAAATGAGGGGATATATAAGCCGCCTGAGAGTAAATTTTAAAAGGGAGCAATATTGGTTTTTTCTCTTCTCGACTTGCCGCGGCTTGCCCGCGGCATCTAGTTGGATTTTTAATGGATAAATTTATCTGCAGTTGAGTCTCACGCCATGCCTTTGAGTTTTTATACAGCGACATACTTCCATTTTTTATCTAAAAATTGAGGTGTGTCTCGGAGGATCTCGGGCTTCAAGCAACGTCTAATTTTTCACAAGCATCATAAAACATCTTGTGAAATTTTGAAAAATCATCATAAGGAAATAAAAAATGAAATCATTTACAGACGCTGAGTTAAAAGATTTTATCTATGTTTTTAAGCGTGCGATTGAACAAAAAAATTGGCCTTTCGCAAAGCGTAAATTAAAGAGATTATCTCGTAAGTTTTCAGGGGCTTGGCCTTCAGTTTATTTAGAACAGTTCTTAGAAGGTCTCAAAACTTACATTAATCATCACCTCACCGGCGATGCTGTGAAAGACTTGGCTTTCATTAAAATTCTGGAAGCACGTCCCCCAGATCGTAATGGTCTTAAAGCTCCAGGGCTTCGAGAGTCATTATTAAGGTCACCCTTTAAAATACTGTCGCTTGAGGCAAGGTGCCTCTATGTCGAATTTTTTGTGGCTTATTACTTAGAATACAACGATTACGTAGAAGCCACTGTTTTATTGACGGCCTGTGGATTTACCCAAAACAATAAGGTTGATGTCTCCGAATTAACGCAGAAAATTCGCTTGTGGCTACAAGACATTGAATCCAAAATCGTTGCGCAAATTTTTATAGAGCGTTTAAATGCTGCCACTCAACATTTAAAAGATAGCGAAAAACAATTTGCAAAAGTACAATGGTTAATCACACATCATCGACAACTCAACAAAAATTTTCCATTAAATAATTATCTGCATCAATTTATGCGACAGAATCAGCCGTCATTATATAAAATGCTCGGTAATTCATTACACCAGTGTCTTTCAAACACAGCTATACAACTTAACAAGGAAGTGCTCACTCCGGATGAAAAAATCGCTTCTTTTCAGACAGTATTAGAGCCCCTCACCACATTAGCAACACTGTGGGAAGAGTTAGATAATGCAGACGAGGCTCATCGTTACTATGACAAGGCACTAGACTATTCAAAAATACATCAACTTGAATTTTTGGACCATTTTGAGAGCACCCAAAACAAGCTCGAAGGGGAAGCTTCGCGTTTAGAACACAAGGCTCTTAATAAAAAACCTTCTCAAGAATCAATCATTTCCTCGCACTCTCGCTGGCTTCATTACCATAAAAAAATATGCGATTGGCGAGAGGAGATACAACAATATCTTCTTTTTGTGAAAAACAATATTAATCAAATCAAAACTCAACTTAAAAACAACCAAACATTTTTGACCCAATGGGTGATTGATATTATTCAAGAGGCGGAGCATCTCGCAGGCATACCACCAGAAGGATTATCGTATGGGTTTGTGGGTTTGGGTTCGTTTGCGCTCGGTGTGGTTCACCCCTATTCTGATTTAGATTTCCTCGTTCTTATGAATGAATGCAAACCGGAATATGAAGCTTATTTAGCCTGTGTTTTACGATGGGTTTATTGGAGTGTATTCAGTCTCGGCGAAGGATTTTGGACCCATGGATTTCACTTGGATAGTCCAGGCGTCGATATACTCGCATGCCTTGTCAATCCACTACGAGCCGTTAAAACGTTCGATAAATGGCAAGCTGAATTAGAGATGGAATACATGGAATATGTAAAGCCAAACCAAAATCAAACGCCTGAATATGCAAGCTGTGTGGATAGTCTGCAAGGTCTATGGTTGTATGGACAGGGAAATGTTGAGTCTTTAAAAAAAACTTATTATGACATCATCCAAACTATGTTAGAGAAACCTTTCCAACAAAATAAGGTGTCGTCTCTAACTTATCGAGAATTCTTGAGTTTAAGCTTATTTGCACAAGACTATCGGTGGAATCGATTATTATTAACCGAGCCTTTGCCTGAAATCGTTAAAATAAAAACGTACAGTAATATCGTACTTCATCTGTTTAAAGTATTAAATTTACTCTGGGATTTAAAGGCTACGAGTCTTGATACTGTTTTTGATGCGTTAGTCCAAAGAGGACTGAATAATCAGACTAAAATAAAGGTTGAACAGGTTTTTTATCGATTACAAGAATTACGATTGCTCGCACAATGGCAAGTGCATGAGGCGGATGTAGGATTGCCGGTAGAAATGGTCAAGCCATGGCTTGAGCCGCCCGGACAATCACATTTACTCCATGTGCTTGCTTCTTTTTTAGAACAAATGCGTTCTATTTTACGGCCTTTAGATTGGAAAAAAGCGTTTCCTCTCGCGGGGCGAACTTCTTTTTTAAACGAAGCAATGCAACGGTGGGATACACAGCTTCGACATTTAAGCGATGAAAATGCTCAGGGTAGGCTTGAGCTTACCTGGGTGAGTGTTGACGAGAATAAACAGAAATATACCCATAACATACGCAGCCTCCTTCTTGATGCACAGTTAGAACAATATTTTTTAACACCCGAGAAAAAAAAATGGCGTCAACAGGGGGGGTATAAAGATGCTAATCATGTGGTTTTTCGACTAAAAAAGGGGCAAGCTGATGTACATTTTAAATTAGGCGCTAATTATCCTGGCTTAGATTTGGCCGGTTATGTATTTAAAGCTTTACTCACCGATGAGGTCTTGCCAGTCTGCATTGGCAAACTGAGAGATAAAACGGGACAGCTATTACCCGAAGTCGTGACTATCACGCCAACGTTACCCTATTTAAATGTTGCAGAAGCAATGTCAAAACTGTCCTGGACTGAAAAAAAAGTAGATCCCTATTATTTCAGTTTATACACGATATTAGCGGGACTACTTAATCCCTTTGATGCCAAACCCGATAATCATATCTGGGTGCCGTTGTTCAATGAGGAAGGTCAGGTGCGTTATGCCATGGTCGATGTTGATAATGAACAAATTTTTCAAGCGGCGGTTATACGAAACGGCAATAATATAAAACTGCAAAGCAAAAGTATTTATTTTTGTTTTGACCTTCTGAAAGAGCCAATACACCCACGTGTCATGGCGTTATTTTTAAGTGTCAATCCATATGAGTTGTTAAAGCGCTGGTTAACGATATTAGAAGCTTTTGATCAAGGCTTATTCGCCTTATTTAAAGATGACATCGAGCGATTTCATCAACGAAAAGACGAGAAAAAAACTACTGTTCCTATTTTGTTAGAAGAAAAAACCATCTGCGATTTATGGGGTAAATTAAATCGCTTACAAGAGTTTTTTTCACGAAATCAACGTCACCATTTCAATGTCTCTCATCTTGATGTTTTGCATCAACTAGAGCCTGCCATGAAGGGTCAATATCAAAAAATATTAAACGTGCAAATACCGAATCCTGGGCATCGATTTTTTGACTTACTGAAAGATTATAAGTATTCGAACGTGATAGAATTTAGCGTTAAATCAGCAGTAAATCAGTCAATGATGAGGCGCTCTGGATTACAAAATGATATTCCGACGCTGGAAGCTGTTTTAAATCGAGATAAATACAGCCCTAAAAAAAGTTTAACCTTTTTAGAAGAGCAATTGGCGGAGTATGAATTAGCCGTTCAACCTTGTCGAAAAGAAATTTTAGAAGGACAGTTTTATCTTTGGAATCAATACCTCTCGCCGTATTTTCGAGAGAAAGTGGTGAATGGCTTCGATTTTAAGGTTTTTTCAGAAAAGCCAGAAGCTATTCAAGAAGCATTTAAAAACAAGTTAAGGACGACGTCTTTTCAAGTGTTAAATCTATCACAGTGGTCTACGCTCACGGATAATGATATTGGAGGGATTTTGAAAAACTCCTTTCAATTAACTCATTTAATCGTAGTGGCTTGTCCTCAGCTTACAAGTAATATGTTTTTCAATTTGTTGACAGTCAAAGATACGCTGGAAGTGTTGGATATGAGCGAACATCCAACTCTCGATGTAATTGAATCCGAATTTTTACGTGGTGAGCTGCTCTTTCCCCAATTACGGCGATTGATACTGAATCGATGTTATAAGTTAGAGCGGATAGATATTAAAATGCCACGTTTGGTCGAGCTGTCT
>JAIELR010000120.1 GCA_019752835.1 Gammaproteobacteria bacterium
GTTCTACAAGAATTTTTATCACCTAAAATATAACCATTTCAGACTAAAAACAATTTTTTAACACTCAATTTTTACTTTTTTCAACAAATCGAATCGAGGAATATTATTTTTGATAATCTGATCATTTCAATGCTACCGCTAATCCGGGAAACTAGCAACGAGTTGAGTGTAAGTACGTAACAAAAGGTCAGTGCATTTAATTAATGATTTTGTATGCGTCATGACAGCTACATTTTGAGGCTGAAAAATCACATCCCCATCGGCATTTTGCCTTTGAATTGCTTCATTAATTTAGCCAAACCGCCGCCGGAAAATTTTTTCATCATTTTTTGCATTTGTTCAAATTCTTTCAGCAACTTATTTACCTCTTGTATTGAGGTGCCAGAACCAGCGGCAATGCGGCGTTTATGCGAATTTTTAATCAAATCAGGATGACGACGTTCTTTTGGTCTCATGGAACGAATAATCGCTTTTTTCTTCACAAACATCGAGTCATTAATACGGCCCTTTAATTTATCCTGCATATTGGTCATTCCAGGTAATTTATCAAGCAATTTGCCTATGCCACCCATATTTTCCATTTGTTCAAGCTGATCAAGAAAATCTTCAAGGTTGAAGCCTTTCCCTTTTTTTAATTTAGTGGCAAGTTTAGCGGCCTTTTCTTTATCAACGTGCTTCTCAGCTTCTTCCACTAAGGAAACGATATCACCCATATCGAGAATACGTGAGGCGATTCTTTCTGGATAGAAAGGTGAGAGGGCCTGCATTTTTTCACCCACACCGACAAATTTAATTGGTTTACCTGTGATTGCACGTATTGATAATGCTGCACCACCTCGAGCATCACCATCGGTTTTGGTCAAAATAACGCCGGTCAATGGTAGGGCATCATGAAATGCTTTTGCGGTATTGGCGGCATCTTGACCGGTCATACTATCGACGACAAACAGGGTTTCAATAGGATTGGCTGCTTGATGTATGGCTTTGATCTCATCCATCATGGCTTGATCAATATGTAGACGGCCTGCGGTATCAACCAAAACAACATCAATAAACTGTAATTTGGCGGCTTTAATTGCTTCTTTGGCAATATCAATCGGGCTCATGCCAGCATCGCTGGGGAAAAAGACCACGTCGACTTCTTGAGCTAAGATGCGTAATTGATCAATCGCGGCAGGGCGATAAATATCGGTACTGACAACCATGACCGTTTTTTGCATGCTTTCTTTTAACCAGCGGGCAAGCTTGGCGGTGCTGGTTGTTTTACCGGAGCCTTGTAATCCAGCCATCAAAATGACAGCTGGGGGCGTAGTGCTCAAATTAAGTGCTTGATTTTCGTCACTCATGGTGGCGATTAATTCATCATGGATGATCTTAATCACGGCCTGGCCGGGCGTGAGGCTTTGCATGACTTCTTGACCTAGGGCCCGTTCTTTGACTTTATCAATAAATTCCCGTGTTACAGACAAGGCAACATCGGCTTCAAGAAAGGCGATACGGACTTCACGTAGGGTTTCTTGTATATTTTCAGGTGTAATCCGCCCTTGACCACGAAGGTTGCGAATAATCTTGTTAAGTCGTTCGGTTAAATTTTGAGACATGAGAGGGGATTTCCTGTAAATAAGGGCCTTCTTCGTAGGGGTCGGCCCCCGTGCCGACTCGAATATGGGCCGCCACAGGGGGCTGCCCCTACAATGTTAAGAAAGTAAAAGCTCATAAAGTGTGCGTAGTATATGCCGAACTGCATTTAGTATCAACGGACACTCTCGCTTCAACCAAATTCAATGCTATAATCTCGTTCAACTGAATTAACCCGAGGTTTACTAACAATGCCTTTTAATCATGAACAACAGCGTACAGAACTATCACAAAAACTCATTCGCCTCGTGCAACAAAAAGCCCCTCCTGAAGAAGCTCGTTTAATCGCAGAATTTATTCCTTATTTTTTGGGATCAGTCGATACTAACGAATTGGAAGGCCGCGATATTGAAGATTTATTAGGCACGGTACTCACACAATGGAGCTTGGTTTACCAGCGTGCTCAAGGCGAAACTAAGCTACGCGTGCTCAATCCTGAGCTGACTAAAGACGGTTGGCAATCTTCCCACACAATTATTGCGCTGGCCCATGATGATATGCCTTTTTTGGTTGACTCATTGCAAATGGAGTTAAATCGTCGCAATATTACTTGCCATATTGTTTTTCATGCGGGGGGAATTAATATCCAACGCGATGCGGCACACCGAGCCATTGAGATTTATCCGATGGGGACACAGGCCAAGTGCCAGGCTGAGGCAGTGGTTTACATGGAGGTTGATAAGCAAGGCGATCCTGCTGTAATAGAAGATTTATATCATAGCTGTCAGCATATTCTTCGTGATGTAGAGTTAGCTGTTGAGGATTGGAGACCTATTAGTGTAAAAGTGGCGGAAACGATAACCGAAATTAAAAAAAATCCACCGCCCTTGGATAGCAAAGAAATTAGCGAAACCATGGCTTTCCTTCAATGGTTATTGGACGATAATTTTATTTTTATGGGTTATCGAGAGTACCGTTTAGCGGTAGAACAAGGTGAAAAAGTCTTGGTTCCAGTGGCAGACACGGGCTTAGGTGTCCTGCGTGAGAGCAGTAGTAAGCATTCGCGCGCGTTTTCTACTATGACACCAGAGGCACAACAGATAGCTTTATCTGCACATTTATTGATTATTGCTAAATCTAATATTGTTTCTACGGTCCATCGTTCTGCGAATACGGATATTATTGGTGTCAAAATGTTTAATGAGAAAGGGGAGGTTATTGGCGAGCATCGTATTATAGGTCTGTATACCTCCGTCGCTTACCATAGTCGTCCTTACAGCATTCCCGTTTTACGCGAAAAAGTGCGTGAAGTGATGATAAAATCGAAGTTGGTCAAGGCCAATGAAGACAAACCTATGGGGCATGCAGGCAAGGCGTTGTTAAATATCCTGGAAACGTTGCCTCGTGATGACTTATTTCAAACTAATGTTGAAGAGTTATTGCAACTGGCGACCGGTATTTTATATATGCAGGATCGTCGTGAAATTCGGCTTTTTATCCGTAAAGATGTGTATGGTCGCTTTTTATCCTGCTTAGTGTATGTTCCTAAGGATCGCTTCGATACTGAATTACGTGAAAAAATGGAAGCGATTTTGCGAGATGAGTTTAATGCAGAGAGCATTACGTATAATACATTGGTGAGTGATTCTGTACTGGCTCGAATTCATTATATGGTGCATATCGATCCTCAACAGCAGCCGGTGATTGATATCAAAGCCATTGAGAAAAAATTAGTGGGTGCAGCCAGGAGTTGGCAAGAAGACTTAATGGACGAGATGCTGACCTTCTTTGGTGAGCAACGCTTAAAGGATTTGGCTCATTATGTGAGAGCATTTCCGGCGGGCTATCGTGAAAATTGTAATGTTCGAATTGCGGTGAGAGATATTCAACAAATTGAATCATTGGTTGATGATGACTCTATCGCCATGAATCTTGGGCAAGCCTTTGATGAGCAAGGAAAAAATTTACGCTTTAAATTATACCGCAAAAATCAGCCAGTATCGCTTTCAGATGCCCTACCTATGCTTGAAAACATGGGGTTATCTGTATTGAGCGAAGAGCCTTATCGGGTTAATTTACCTCATAATCAATCGGCGTGGATTAGTGAATTTAGCATGGTCCTACGACAAAGTTCTTTGACTGATCTCGATCGTGTGCGTGACTTGTTTCAAGATGCGTTTAAACATTGTTGGTATCGTTTGGTTGAAAATGATGGTTTTAATCGTTTAGTCTTGGCTGCCAGATTAACCTGGCGTGAAATTGCTATTTTACGGGCCTATGCAAAATATTTTAAACAAATAGGTTTTACGTTTAGCCAAGCGTATATTGAAGAAACCTTAGCAAAACATGCGGCGATTAGTGCGCATTTGGTTGATCTTTTTACTCAGCGTTTTGATCCGAATTATCAAGGTGAAAAAACACGCGAACAAGTGCTCGAAGAGATAGAAAAATCCATTCTTTTAGCGCTTGATAACGTGACTAATTTGAATGAAGATAGAATTTTGCGTCGTTACCTTGAAATCATTAAGGCGACGTTGCGAACCAATTATTTTCAACAAACCGCTGATGGGCAAGTTAAGTCATATATTTCATTTAAATTAGATTCTCAATCTATTACTGATCTTCCTTTGCCGCGGCCTATGGTTGAAGTTTGGGTATCTTGTCCACGTGTTGAAGCGATTCATTTACGTAGCTCTGAAGTTGCGCGTGGGGGCTTGCGTTGGTCTGATCGCCCTGAAGATTTTCGTACAGAAGTCTTGGGTTTAATGAAAGCTCAAAAAGTGAAAAATGCGGTGATTGTACCCTCAGGAGCAAAGGGCGGCTTTGTACCAAAAATGTTAATCGCTAATGCGACGCGAGAAGAAATTTTTCAAGAAGGCGTAGAGAGTTATCGCATTTTTATTCGAGGCTTACTCGATATTACCGATAATTTAATTGCTGGCGAAATTGTGCCACCCAAAGATGTATTACGTTATGATGGAGATGATCCCTATTTAGTTGTGGCCGCTGACAAAGGAACAGCTACATTTTCCAATTTTGCCAATGAAATTGCAGCAGAATATGGCTTTTGGCTCGATGATGCCTTCGCCTCGGGTGGCATCACTGGTTACGATCATAAAAAAATGGGTATTACTGCTCGGGGTGCTTGGGAGTCAACCAAACGTCATTTCCGCGAGTTAGGCTTAAATACACAAACGCAAGATTTTACTGTTGTTGGTATTGGTGATTTGGCAGGTGACGTTTTCGGGAATGGTGTTCTTCAATCCGAGCATATTAAATTGCTTGCTGCATTTAATCATATGCATATTTTCCTTGATCCTAACCCTGATACCGTCAAAAGTTTTGCAGAACGTGAGCGCATTTTTAACTTACCCCGATCTAGTTGGGAAGATTATGATGTTAACTTAATTTCCAAAGGGGGTGGTGTTTTTAAGCGTTCTTTGAAATCCATACCGCTTACGGCTGAAATAAAGAGCTTGTTTGACTTAAAGCAAGATCAAATTGAACCGAATGATTTGATCCGGGTCATCATGAAATCTAAAGTTGATCTGCTCTGGAATGGCGGAATAGGAACCTTTGTAAAAGCCAGTGACGAAATGAATGAGCACGTGGGCGATAAAACCAATGATAATATTCGTATTAATGGCTCTGAGTTAAATTGTCGCGTTGTTGTTGAAGGCGGAAATTTAGGCTTTACGCAATTAGGTCGTGTTGAATTTGCTCGAAAAGGTGGGCGTATTTACACCGACTTTATTGATAACTCAGCCGGTGTTGATTGTTCTGACCATGAAGTCAATATCAAAATTTTATTAAACGAAATAGTTATCCGGGGAGATATGACGCTCAAAAAGCGTAATGAATTGCTGGTTAAAATGACGGATGAAGTCGCTGCACTGGTTTTGCGTGATAATTACATGCAAACCCAAGCCTTGAGCATTGCAACGCAACAAGCAACTAAAAATCCTGATTTATTTATACGCTTCATGCAAGGCATGATAGATAATGGTAAATTGGATAGAGATATAGAGTTTTTGCCTGATGATAAACAACTGCAAGAGCGAAAAAGTATTGGGCAATCGCTTACCGCTCCTGAAATGGCTGTATTGCTTGCTTATAGTAAAATGCAATTAAAAGAGGATATCTTACTATCTGATTTGCCCAATGATATCTATCTCATTGAAAATATCAAAACCGCTTTCCCGTCTGAAATAGATAAACACTTTCGCGAGGCGATGCTCAATCATAGCTTACGCAGAGAAATCCTAGCTACGCAATTGAGTAACTCTATTATCAATTACATGGGTATTACTTTTATCAGCCGCATTGTAGAGGAAACTGGTGCGCCGATAGCTTCTATCGTTCGCTCTTATTCAATAGCCTGTGCTGCATTTGGAGCGCGCGACCTGTGGCGAGCCATTGAGGAATTAGACTATAAAGTTAATCCTACCCTGCAGTACGATATGATGCAAAGCGTGACACGTCTTTTGCGTCGTGCTACCCGTTGGTTTTTACGTAATCATCGTAATGAATTGCTGGATATTGGTACGGTTGCTGCGTTGTACCAGCAAGAAATTGCTGGATTATATGACACTATGCCAAGCTTACTATCGGGCGCGGCTAAAAATTATTATAACCATTTTTATAAGCAATATATTGAAGGTAAGGTGCCAGAAAAATTAGCGAAGCAAGTGGCTATTACCATTACACTCTTTGCTTCTTTAGACATTATTGCCGCTAGTAATGAGCATGGTTTTGAGCCTAAACAAACCGCAAAAGTTTACTTCAAACTGGGCGCTAAGCTTGAGTTAGGTTGGTTGCGAGCCAATATAATTAATCAAGTGGAAGAAAATCACTGGGATGCTTTAGGCAAAGCAGCATTGCGAGACGATATTGATCTTCAACATCGTGAATTAGCGACCGCGATTTTGACCTTGGCGCACGATCGCAATAGTGCTGATGGCGCTATTCAATCCTGGAGTCATCAACATGAAGCCTTGCTTGAGCGTTGGCAACGGGTCTTACTCAGTCTAAAGAGTATGAATACAGTGACTTTTGTCATGTATGCCGTGGCTGTTCGTGAGTTATTTGAGCTGATGCAGGCCAGTAAACAATGTGTGCGAGAGGCGTAGAGAGCATGGAGCAATTAGAGCAAATAAAGGTGCAAGCACTCTCGTTGATTAAGGAGGCTGCGTCACTTTCTGAATTAGATGAAATTCGCATTCGTTATTTGGGCAAAAAAGGTCAAATAACCGAGTTTTTAAAAAGTTTGGTTAATATTCAGCATGAGCAACGACCTTTAATTGGTCAACTGGTGAATGATGCGAAAGAAACCATACAGTTATCTATTGAGAAACATCTTCAACAATTGAAAGCGGCTGAATTGGCTGTGCGCCTGGCGAGTGAAACAATAGATGTAAGTTTGCCCGGTCGTGGTTATAGTCAAGGTCATTTGCACCCTGTCACTCGCGCAATGATCAGAATTGAGGCTTACTTTAAACAGCTAGGCTTTGATATTGTGAGCGGACAAGAGATAGAAACCGAATATTATAACTTTGATGCACTCAATATTCCTTCTCATCATCCTGCTAGAGCCGCTCATGATACATTTTATTTTGAGAGTGGGGAATTATTGCGAACGCATACCTCGCCGAGTCAAATTCGCTATTTGGAAAATAAACGACCTCCCTTGCGTATGATTGCCATGGGGCGGGTTTATCGTTGCGATTCTGATTTGACCCATGCACCGATGTTTCATCAATTGGAAGGTTTATTGCTTGATGAGGCGGTTTCTTTTGCAGACTTAAAAGGCTTATTAAAAGATTTTTTACAATTCTTTTTTGAAGATGATTTAGCGATGCGTTTCCGGCCTTCTTTTTTCCCGTTTACGGAACCGTCGGCTGAGGTCGATCTGCAGTGTGTTATGTGCAAAGGTAAGGGCTGTCGTATCTGTAAAAATACTGGTTGGCTTGAAGTCTTAGGATGTGGCATGGTTCATCCTGCCGTGCTTCAGGGCGCTGGTTTAGATCATGAATCAGTAAGGGGCTTTGCCTTTGGCATGGGCGTTGATAGACTAGCGATGCTCCGTTACCAAATTAATGATTTACGTCTGTTATTTGATAATGACGTACGGTTTTTACAGCAATTTTAGGTATACTCATGAAAATAAGCGAAAAATGGTTGAGAGAATGGGCCAATCCTACTTGTGATGTTCATGAATTGTCGAACATTTTAACCATGGCAGGGCTAGAGGTTGATAGTATTAGCACCGTAGGTAACCGTGTTGAAAAAGTGGTGATTGCCGAGGTTATAGATATGCAAGCCCATCCCAATGCGGATAAATTGCGTGTTTGCCAGGTGAATACAGGCAAAGATACATTACAGATAGTCTGTGGTGCGAAAAATGTAACGATAGGTGCTAAAGTTTTTGCGGCATTGGTTGGTGCTGATTTAGGCAATGGTTTTGTCATTAAAGAGGCTAAATTGAGAGGCGTTGATTCGTTTGGCATGCTTTGCTCCGCCTCAGAATTAGGCTTGGCGGATACCAGTGAAGGTTTGCTTATTTTGCCAAGTGATGCGCCTATTGGCGAAGAGTTGATAAGTTATCTGCAACTCAACGATCATATGTTGGAAATAAGTTTGACCCCTAATCGTGCAGATTGTCTCAGTATTGCAGGATTAGCACGTGAAGTCGCAGCCTTGACCCAGCAGCCTCTTCATATCGTCAGTACTACCCCTGTTTCTCCAACGATAGATACGAGCTTACCGATAAAGGTTAAGGCACCCGAGGCGTGTCCGCAATATTTTGGTCGTGTCATTAGCGGCATTAATCCTTCTGCGGTTACGCCGCTATGGATGAGTGAAAAATTACGTCGCTGTGGGATGCGTTGTATTCATCCCGTTGTCGATATTACGAATTATGTCATGATGGAGTTAGGTCAGCCGCTTCATGCTTTTGATTTGGCGAAATTGAATGGCGGCATTCAAGTACGTTTTGCAGAGCCGAATGAGTCTTTAACGCTACTGGATGGCAAAACCATCACGCCTGATACAAAAACCTTGCTGATTGCCGATGAGAGTAAGCCTTTAGCACTTGCGGGCATTATGGGCGGCAATGATACTGCCGTTTCATCGGAAACGACGTCTATTTTTCTTGAAAGTGCTTTTTTTGAACCTGCATCTATATCAGGTCGTGCGCGACTTTATGGCCTGCAAACAGATTCAGCGCATCGTTTTGAGCGGGGAGTCGATCCCTTGTTGGCGCAAAAAGCAATAGAGCGTGCCACTGCCTTACTGTTGAGCATTGTCGGCGGACAAGCTGGACCGGTCACAGCGGCTTTT
>JAIELR010000096.1 GCA_019752835.1 Gammaproteobacteria bacterium
CCCTCCAGCAGCAAACACAGCGGCTTTTGATCCAGCGGCCAAAAAAAGGGGGATTCCAGTAACATTCTTCCCGACAGCTGCAGCATACCCCATATATCCTCCAGCTGCCACGCCAGCTACTCCACCCGCTCCAGCACCGTAATACTTAAGGTGAGCTTTATTATATTTTTCCTTACTTCTATCATACTCACTAGAGACTGCGTGGTAATGCACTTTAAACGTGTCATACTGCTGCAACTCTGGATTAAGCGCCAGGTGATGCTCAATTTTTTGCTGAACCACACCAAGCTGCTCATTTTTTTCTTGTAGTATTGTTTGAAGTTGATCTTTAGTAAACATGCTAACTCCTTTTTACTTAAAAGTAAAAATAATTTGAAAAGGTTAATGAAAGCGAACGTACTCGTTACTGCGGCTAAATAGAGAATTAGTCATATGATCTAATGCCACTGTAAAACTATCAAAAACAGGGCCAAGACAGCCAAAATGAGCGCCGTATCTGAGCCTACAATCAGTTATATATTTGTTTAAACAGACTCTCTCCGTGTCAGTTAACGCAGCTACATGGAACTTAGGTAAAATAAATTTTCCTATAGAATAACCGGAACAATTTTTCAATAACGACTCATATCGAAGATTTCTCTCTTTAAAAGATTCTCTAATTTGCTCATTGCAATAACTAAGCAAACTCGTATTGCTAAGATACCATGCTCCATATTCTTTAGTTGTTGGCCATTCATATATATCAGCCTGGAGATAAGGTGTCCCCAGACATGGATCGAAAGCATCGACCATTTTTTTGATATCATGGCATTCTAAATCATAGCTTGACATGCCAGTAGCAACCCGCATAGCCAAAAATTTAGGCAAAGACATCACAGCCTCGACTAGGGCGCTGACAACGTTAAAGTCTGTAGGAAAAGGAACAAACAAACGTATCCATTTACCATAACGAATACTTCCTCCGGTATTAACTACATCGGGAGCGGTTACATAATTAATGAAATGATCAGGATAAAATGGCTTATCATCACCAAGATATATGTTATATCTTGCTCTTACAGATGAGTCTGTAAGAATATGCCCTATTGTAGGGCTATCAAAAGCAACTGCTTTAGATTGAAAACTGTAAGAATTTAGCGCAGCATACATGCCGCCCAATGAATGACCAACTTCAACAAATTCATAACTTTCCAGGCCATTAACATGCTCTCTATTTTGTTGTGAAAAATTTTTAGCTTCGCTATAGCTTCTTGGTATAGCGCCATCTATTACTAATGATATATTAGTATGAGTCCATGTACGGATATGTTCGGGAACAGTACCTCTATGAGCCACAATTATCTTTTTTTTCTCATAATTAATAAAAGAGATTCCACGATAACAATGGTCATTGGGGGTGTTGGTTGACTGAAGCTTTTCCCAGCGTTCGCCAGAAAACCTATTAAAACGATCTAATTTCAATAAAGCCTCTGCTTCGTATTGCTCATACGCCGCAAAACTTGCAAGGCAACAAATATAGTGAGGAATACAGTTCATCTGTTGGTCAAATGTTTCAATCATTTTTTTAGCCTATTTGATATAAATAATATTATTCATCATCAAACAACAGCTATTCATTGCTAAACAAAATAGCAATGAATCAAGAATTGTTATTTTTTTAGCAACTGTTGTAAAAAAGCAATTATCTTCCGTTGGGTATCTGTATCCACATACAGCTCTGCCGGATCTCTCAACTCTACAAGCTTATTAATAATGCACGCTCTATGTCCCAGATCATACCACTGCTTAACGGCACTATACTCATAATGGCGACCATCCGCTGTAATTACAGGATATCGCATAATGCTGTGAGTTATTGGGCACAAAAAATCATTTACATTAAAGTGGTGCTGTTCAGCTAATTGGTATAGTTGAACGATCTGGTTAGCCAGCACTTCTGCTGCTTCATAATTAATAATTCTTCTTTCTAGGCCAGCTATTTTTATTTTCAGTTGATTGTCGGCTTTTGCCATTCTCTCACACAGGTCTTTCATTTCAGCAGCTAACTTATCTGAAGGAATAATATCAGCCGCTGAACCAGATAGTTGTTGTTGTCCAGATTGCCAGCCATACTTATAAACTAAGCTCGCAAATATGACAAACGTCAATGTCATTGTTATGCGTATCGGAGAATTCTTACTGACTAACAACCAAAATAAATAATTATTGTCTTTTTCGAGAAGGGCGTAAGCTTCGTCAAGCGCAACTGGTTTGTAAGAGTGAAGCAGCATTTTTTGCTGCGAGAGATCATATAACATACGCGCAGCTTCATGCTTATTTTCTGGAATCATGCTAACAGATTTTAAAACTGATAAACTAAAGCCTAGCAAAGCACCTAAGGAGATGGGCTTCCATCCAATCTTTCTGGATATTGAGCGGTTAACTTCTAAAAGAAACTCATATGGCTTCACAAACATTCCTTATATTTAAAATTAGATTTCAGATAATTATCTGTCAAATACTAAAAGTCAGTAAATAGGGGTCTTCCCTAAGGTGTTATTTTTTATAAAAATAAATGTAACCCCCTCCCCAGGTATCCAAAGTGAGAATGGGGAAATGTTCATACTTCAGCCAAAATTAGATTAAAAAAGTAACAAGAATATGAAGAATGCCCACGTAAGTAATTTTTTAAAGTACATTTTAATGAAAAGCGGTCAAAGTATGAGCTATTTTATTGGCTAGCTGGGGAGTTACAAATAAATTATTATCTTCTAGCTAGGGATTATCCTAATGGTTAATAATGAAATTTTTGCTAAAATGAAATAGTTAATTTAAAAATCAAGATCTAAGCTAGCAATACTAAGCGCATTAGCTACGCTAAAAATTTTTAATTAGCCTTCTCATTTTATGCTTAGAGTAAAAATATAAGGGGATATCTCAGATGATAAATTACGGTGGTAATAATGCTGCAATGCAGCTATGTGTTAACGAGTACAATAAACGTTTAAATGTGTTAGCTAAGCAAGACTTATCACAACAGCAAAGAATAGGTACAATTCTAACATTGCTGTTTGCAACACTCAACGCATTAATTTCCATTATAAGCAAATATGATCCGGAGCAAAATGACTTAGGTAGAGATATGGAATGGTTTAAACATCATGGCAGACAATCTTTTTTAAATGAGTGCCAGATTTTATCCGGAATAGTCTTAGAAATAGAACAACCAGATAGATTCAATCCACGGCTATTATCTCCTGATGATAGACAGAGATTTATAAAGGTTAAACAATACCTGCAACACAACATTCCAGAAGCAATTAAATTAATTCCTGATTATAGGATGGCACCTGCGCCAGCCCCCAACCTTCCACCGCAGCCAGACCCCGGCACTTATCACAAAAAGAAAGGTCTTTGTGAGCGATGTCTACGCGCGCTACATCTAATGTAACATTTTTTTGTAAATTCTTAATAATATAGGAGAATTTTATGTTTAAATCAACTTCCGATAGCTCATTAGTCCTACATCAACCAGAGGAAGTAGCGCAAGTTACTCCAGAATATTATTGGAATTTATATTCCAAACATATGGATATCTTTCTTGATTATCTTAAAAAGTATAATCGGCCAGAGGATTCAATTGCTGATGATATTAAGTATGTTCTAAATTATATGGAACTTGTATTGTTGATGTTGATTCAAACATTAATAGCAAAACACTTTGACACTATTTTTGATGCTACGGCCAATATTAGGGTTTATGTAGAAATATTCTTTTTAAGACAAGCTAAAATTATTTTAAACATTCCCCGAGACGATGATTTTACTACAAGATTCAGCAATCAAGTCTATCCTTTGCTTGAACAAATTATTCATTCACGTTTTCCAGAAGCTCATGCTCAATTATTCGTCCAACCCCTAAATGCACAACCAATTGAAATGTCAATTATTTATACCAATATTTCTAATAGCATACAAGGATTAATCAACGAAATATCTAGCCGCGGCATATATACTAACGTTTTCAATATTTTGTTGCACGCGCCTAGAGCAGCTTTGCAGCTTAAAATGTTGGTACAAGATTATCTTGGAACTGAGGAAGCATATTCCGCAACTATGCGAGGTATAATGGCCTCCATAAAGTACCGGATTTCTTTAAAAGAGTATTTGGAAAGAAAACAAGAGGATAATTTTGAAAAAGCTTTTGCTCCTCTTCAATCAACATTAGCCGCATTATCTCTCGTTCTAAATTCAAATGCTGAGGGTGATTTGCTTAAAATTGATCAAGCGTTGACTCAAGAAAATCTATCTCCTGAAGTAACTATGGTGCTTGAAACTGAGAAATATCGCTTGCAAAGTTCATCAAAATCTGGTTTTTTGTCATTAGTTTGAAAAAGCGTGATTGACAAAGACTCTTTCCAATCAGCATATATTAGATTTTTAAAATTATTAATATCTCACATATTGAATCTTAACATAACCTTAGGCATGGAATAACCCTACACTTACAATTGACGCTTGCTCACTCAAACGTTTTATAAATCTCTTCGCTTGCGCGTAGAGAATTTTAGTCCTTGATATTCTCTCCTTGACGTTTAAGAAACATCCGTAAATCGCTGTAGCTAATAAGGCATAATTAAGTATTGCCTATTAATAATAACTCGATAACCCACGCCACGTTCCGTTTCTAATTGCAGTTCGGGTGCAATCGCAGAGCGCAAATAACTCATGTGGGCGTGCCACACTTCTTCTGAGGTTAAGCCTCTTAAGCCATACGTAAAATCAACTAACGATTGCTGGGAAACTAATGTTTTTTCGGGTGATTGCAATAACTGCTCTAAAATCAGTACACGCGTCGGGGGTAATTTTACACTGCGTCCAAATAAATACACTGTATTTCTATTGTTGGCATCACTCCTATCAAACGGAAAAAAATACTTTAACGGCAGATTGGGCAGTGAGTAATCTAACGGCAAGACCATAGACTTATTGCCCTGCAGCACTGCCGCTGTTATCGCTTGCGCAATTGCAAGTGTTAACGTATCTACTGCAGCTAACAAAAGTTTTTGCTCCGACGTTTGTGGAGAAGCAAGTTTCTGCTGATTGATTTGACTGTGTTGTCTGTGAAGTATGTGATGAGAAGTTAACGTGCTGACAGAAGGATGTGTCGTATTGTTTGGCTCTGTTGCTCGCACCAGTCCTTCAAGGAACTCATATGCGGCTATCAAAGAACAGCGCACTGACCATTGAGCATTACTCAACGCAGAGGCTTGCAAACCCTTTTGCCTGACATAACTATCCAACACCGATATCATCGTCGGTGTTGAAATAGGAACAGTTATGTTGAGCAAAGCACTAGTCATACCGTATTTCCTTCAGATTATTATTAACTAGCGTTTAGTAATATCTCTACCGTTGAAACTGTTTAATGCACATAATCACTGTCAAAACTGCTGTAAGTTCCAATCGCCGCATCCGCTTGGATCGCCCCTACCATGCCCATACAAACAATAATGCAAAATAACAACTCAATGCTAGCTTCTTAGCCATATCTCTCTCTTATAAGAATTATCCATGAAGCACGTACAATATCAAGTACGCTACACAAAAACTACTGGGGATAGCCCTAGTAAGGCTCAAACTATGGCCATGCGCTACTTATCGTTAAGGTCCATTCTTGTTGGTTTCTGCGGTTCATGGTATAAAACCCTTCTAATAACAATAGTGATAAACTCTGTAAAAAGATACACGATGAACACAGCAGCCCTTGAAACCATGGTACTTAAGGATTGGCTTATTGACGTAATAGCCGGTAATTGTCCAGCTGATTTGTGCCCCGGTATAGCCGACGGCATCACAGCTCACTATGAAGACGACGTTATAAAAATAAAACGCATTAAATCAGGTCACCGATTTTCGCTTGTGACAGCACCTATTGAACATATGTAAATATTCGGTGCCCGTCTGTTTTCAGTAAAAAAGTTAGCTAAAAAGCAAAAAAGACTTGAAATTGTCTACAGAGCAGATCAGACTCTTGCTCATGGGATTATTAGACGACCATCAAGCCTATCAAGCACGTATAGCCGAGATTCAGTCAAGCCTATGGCAAGCACATGAAGCGCTTCGAGCGGCTTACCAATTGCAAAAGACGGAGCTAGTTGAATACAAAGCGCAAGCCCACTATTGGGAAGCGCAATTTGGTCAAATAAAAAATCGTGAAGTCACTCTGCAAGAAGAAATAGCCGAGTTAAAAGCGAAACTACGTTTACGCGAGAATCAGCTGTTTGGTCGCAAGAGCGAAAAGAGCACGAGTCGTGCTGATACTGAGTCGACACCCAACCTCCCGACGAAGAAACGCGGACAACAGCCGGAAAGCACAGGACATGGCCGAAGAGAATATAGTCATCTACCGACGATTGAAGAAACGTATGAACTGAGCGATAAAGAACGCCAGTGCACGCATTGCGGGCTGGCCTATGAAGAGCATGGCACCACAGAAGAGCCGAACGTGATTGAAATCATCAACGTTCAAGGTTACCGCCGTCGGATTATCCGAAAGGCTTATCAACGCAGGTGTCATTGTCGTGATGCTGCATCTTACATCGATGCGCCGGGACCATCCAGAGTATTCCCCGAAAGCCGGCTAGGCGTGAGTATTTGGGCGTACATACTGGCGCAGAAGTTTCGTTTTCAATTGCCTTTGAATCGGATTTTACAGTCATTAGCTACTCACGGGTTATCGCTTGCCGTGGGGACAGTCACTGACGGGATGCGCAAGCTATTACCGCTCTTGACGCCGGTGTTTGACGCGATGGTTGAACACAATACGCAAGCCTCGCACTGGCATGCGGATGAGACGGGGTGGAAAGTGTTTGCGAAGGTTGATGGCAAGCTATCAACAAAGTGGTATTTATGGTTATTTCAAAGTCACGACAGTGTGGTTTATAAATGTTGCCCATCCCGTTCATCGCAGGTATTGCTGTCTCATTTTGGAGAGAACCATCCCGGTGGTACACTCAGTGTCGATCGGTATAGCGCGTATAAAGTGATTGCGAAATCCGGCGTATTTGTGTTAGCGTTTTGTTGGGCGCACGTGCGCAGAGACTTTTTACAGTACAGCAAGAATTATCCGGCACACGAGGCGTGGGGGCTTTCTTGGGTGGAGTCTATCGTAAGCTTGATGGTCGTCTAATAATCCCATGAGCAAGAGTCTGATCTGCTCTCTAGACAATTTCAAGTCTTTTTTGCTTTTTAGCTAACTTTTTTACTGAAAACAGACGGGCACCGAATATTTACGAGATGGGCGATATCTAAACGTTTTCCAATAATTGCTGGTGTTAGCTACAGATTGGCCCGCTTATGGCCCGCGAAATTGCAAACAGGCGGACTTCTATAGCAATGAATACTTCTAAAAACATCGCTCAAATGATCTAAAGAGCTCGTCATATTGATGGTACAGCGTTATTTTTGTGGTTGTTCCTAATAGTACAAGAATAAATCTATTTAAACACGAATTCTGGATAACTCGTTCAAAATTTTCTCGAAAAGGAGATGGATTGTTATTAAATTAGCCAAAAATCAACGTAAGTCTACCTAACATGAACCTAAATTCCTCAGTTAAGAAATGAGGTAGAATACATCTGAGCTATAAAACAAGGAGTTTTCAGATGAAACTACCGGTTCCAACCATTCACCCCGCAGGTGAAGGTCAGTTATCAACCAAAACAGCGTTAGCGCAGGCATTGGAAGTCGATACCTACGACGGCAAGGTTCACGTCGAGTGGGACCAGTCAGCCGCGGTAACACCACTAGGACAGTTATCTTTCTTCATTCAGTATTTAAAAATCGGTGGTCGCCTTACGCCATGGGTAGAGGATTGTCCGCTGGCTTATCGAAGCAACAATGCACCGAGCCGGCTGGATGTCTTGGGTTCGTTGCTGTTGTCGATCTTATCAGGACATACCCGTTATGCGCACCTGGGACGGTTAGCGAATGACCGCGTCAACGCGCAATTACTGGGAATGAAACGCATTGTCAGCGACGACTCTGCACGACGCGCCTTGACGCGGATGAATGAGCGAGACGCGATAGCCTGGATGTGTGAGCATTTACGATTAAGTTACGAACCGTTGTTAGATCGCGCCTGGATCTTAGACGTGGATGTGACAGTAAAATGTTTATATGGACATCAAGAAAAGGCCACCGTGGGTTACAATCCTAAAAAGCCGGGTAGGCCCTCGCACACCTATCACAGTTACCTGATTGCCAACTTACGCTTGGTATTGGATGTTGAGGTGCAAGCCGGTGATAGGTCGCATTCAACGCACTCACTGCCCGGATTAGTGAACCTGTTGTTACGATTACCGCCTGAACAACGCCCTGCGTTTGTTCGAGGCGATTGTGATTGGGGTAATGACACGGTGATGCGGGAATTAGAGGATATAGGACAACCGTATTTATTTAAGGTACGTAAAAGTAAGGGAGTAAAACGGCTGATTCAAGAAGCGCACTATGCCGGTGACTGGGTTCGATTTAACAAAGACTTTGACGGTAAACAGATACACTAAAAGGAAACAGAAACACTGACAGGAGACAGAGACTCTGACAGGTAGCAGAGACATTTATAAGTAACAGGGACGCT
>JAIELR010000092.1 GCA_019752835.1 Gammaproteobacteria bacterium
TCCTGCTGAAAGTACCTTGCAGCCCCTTCAACAGGCCTTGAGAAATGACTATTATGAAGTACGTGCGGCTGCAGCCACCTTGTTGAAGGCCTTTGCAGTTAGCCCCTTTGCTGAAACCGCTCTGCAACTACTTCAACTAGCCTCGAAAGATGGGGATGAAGGCGTACGCCGGGCTGTTGCCGAATCAATGGGCGCCTTTGCAGCGACTCCCTTTGCTGAAAGTGCCCTGCAACTCCTTCAACAGGCCTTGAGAGATGAGGATGAAGGAGTACGCCGGGCTGTTGCCGAATCAATGGGCGCCTTTGCAGCGACTCCCTTTGCTGAAAGAGCATTGCAGCTCGTTCAACAGGCCTTGAAAGATAAAAATGATTACGTACATCAAGTTGCCGCAGCATCATTGGTAGCATTTGCGACCACGCCTTTAGCTAAAAAGGCATTCAAGACACTCCAACAGCTCTTGAAGAATCAAGACAATCAAGACACATACGCGAATGTTGTGAAGACTGTGGTGGATGCCATCGTTGCTTTTGCTATTGCTTGCCCTCAACCGGAATTGTATCAAATGGCATATCAAAGCTTATTAGCAAGCGTATCCTCTCGTTTTTGGGTCCGCCTCGGCTTGCGCGTGAAATGTATTGCCGGTTTGGTTAAGTTAACAGAATTTCACAAAGATGTTTTAAAGAACCCTCTAGTTACTCAACTGAGTCACGATGTTGAATACTTCAAAAAATCATATTTCAACGAACCCTTGTTCTCTCCAAAAACTCAGCCTGTTTATTCAATGCTATCGCCAGAAAACCAAAATAATATATTGCTTGAGGAGGAGATAGAAAATGAACCCTCAGAAATAATCATCATCGAGCACAATTCAGCCCACGAAGAAAGTGACGGTGAACAAATTACTATGGAAAATAAAAAAATATCCAGGTTGAGTGATTCGCAGAAAATGACGAGGAAGAATGAAGGAAATTTAGCCGTTCCTAAAATGTCAGATTTAACTCGAAATGGTATACTTCATTTTTCACCTAAAAATGGAGATCCTCCATCGAACCTCCGTGCCGACCCTGAGACGGGCAACCACGGGGGGTTGCCCCTACAACAGCCCCAGCACGTGTACAAGTCGTCATGACAGATTGCCTCTAGAAAGTTTTATCCCCGGATTCCGCTGCGCTGCATCCAGGCTACGAATCATCCGGGCTACGAAATCATTCATCAAAAAAATTTCCGAATTCACTTGACTTGTTGTCAATAAATTGACAGCATTCACCCTTACGAAAATAATTCTAAATCATGAATAAAGGTGGAACATGTCCCGACGTCGCATAGCCTATATCTTAGCCGCAGTTATTGGCGCTTTTATCCTATTCAAAATAGGAAAAAGCATCTTTATAATGATCCAAATGAAAAAACATCACGGACTTCCTCCCGCGCCTGTTGAAATAGCAAAAGCTGTTCAACAAGAATGGCAGAACCAAATCCAGACTACTGGCTCGATCTCAGCGATTCAAGGGGTCACTATCAGCCCTGAAGTGGCTGGCCGCGTCACAAAAATTTACTTTACGTCAGGCACTGATGTAAAAAAAGGCGATCCGCTGTTTCAAATTTATCCGGATATTTTACAAGCCCAGTTAGAAAACAATCAAGCGGCTCTCTCTTTAGCTCAAGTGAACTATAATCGTGCCGCTGCTCTTTATCAGAAGCGCGTGATTTCCCAAGAACAATTAGACAGTTACACCACCCAGCTTGAACAAGCCCAAGCCACTTTAGACCAAACTAAAGCACAATTGGTTCAACATAATATTCTTGCGCCCTTTTCTGGTCGTATTGGTTTAAAGACAGTTGACGTCGGTAATTATGTCAACGTAGGTGAAGATTTAGTCAGTTTGCAGCAAATTAATCCCTTACGTATCGATTTTAATGTACCCGATAGCTATATCGACCAACTTAAAATTGGCGACAAGGTTGAAGTCACCCCGAGTAGCTCTTCTAACAATACCCTTTATGTCGGTAGCGTTTATGCTTTTAACTCCTCGGTTGATCCATCAACGCGCAGTTTTTCTATGTGGGCAAAAATTCCTAATCCCAATGAAAATCTGATTCCCGGAACCTATGTTGATGTTACCTTGTATGTTGGCCAAGCACATCCTGTTATCACGATTCCTCAAACCGCAGCCTTATTTAGCCCTCAAGGTGAATATGCGTATAAGGTTGTTGACGGTAAAGCGGTTAAAACAGAGATTACCGTTGGTTTACGCCAAGCTGACTGGATAGAAGTAAAATCAGGTCTTCAGGCAGGTGATAGCGTTATTTCAGCAGGCCAAGTGAAGGTATTTGATGGCTCTCCAATTGTGCAAGCGCCATCGTCAACCTATGCTGCCGAAGCACCACCCAAGATAACCTATGTTACGTTTCCTGCTGGCGATGTAGCGGGCCAAGCACCGGATACCGATGACCCCGCCGCTCCAGCTTCGCCAGCCAGCGTGAGTAATAGTAATACAAAGGCGACACCTGCACCAGTTAGCAGCAGTGCAATTCCGGCTTCTTCGTCTGTTGCTGCAGCGGCAACAAGCTCGGCACCAGCCAGTGGAGCCCCAAATTAATCGTCTATACGGCTCGAGTCAACCGCGCCTAGTCGCAAATCCAATTGCGAGCAGTATATTTGAGCCATTGCACAATATAAAAATTACTCAGGAATATGAGCAAAAATGAATTTCACTGACATATTTATTCGCCGCCCAGTGTTTGCGATGGCCCTCAGCCTTATGCTGATTGTGGTTGGTATTGCCGCATTTGTTAAAATGCCTATACGTCAGTACCCATTAATCGAAGAAAACGTCATTAACGTATCCACCATCTATCCTGGTGCCAGTGGTACCATTATGGCTGGCTTCGTCACCACCCCGCTTGAAAATGCGATAGGTAGTGTTGAAGGGATAGACTATATGACCTCGTCGAGCTCGGAAAGCACGAGTACTATCACAGTCAACCTCTTGCTGGGATACTCCATGGAAACCGCGATGACGGACGTGGTAAACGCCGTTCAATCCACGATATGGCAATTGCCCAAGGATGTTCAAACCCCGAATATTTCAAAAACCGATCCTAACGCTGAACCCGTTGATTATATTGCCTTTAACAGTAAAACACTTTCAGCGGCGGCAGTAACCGATTATATATTACGTGCGGTTCAACCGGTTTTAGATACATTGGATGGTGTTAGCCAAACGATTATCTATGGTGAACGTGAATACGCGATGCGTCTTAATTTAGACCCGCTCAAAATGGCGGCTTATGGCATTACTGCTGGCGATGTCTTCCGTATTTTGCAAAATCAAAACTTGCAAGCCGCGGTCGGTACGGTATATAGCAAATACCAACAATTTGACGTCACCATAAACTCAGATATGTCAACGGTTGATGAATTTAATAATATGGTGTTAAAACAATCGAACGGCACCATTGTTCGTCTGAGAGATGTTGGAACGGCGGTATTGGGTGCAAATAATTACAATAGCTCCGCTGTCGTGGATGGAAAGGAAACCACGGTAATTGGTGTGGTTCCGACCTCTGATGCTAACCCACTTGCCGTGTCTCAGGAAGTACAAGCTGTATTGCCTACAATACAGGCCGCTTTTCCTAAAGGCCTTTCCCAAGAAATCGTCTATGATTCATCCGTATTCATTTCTGCATCCATCCATGAAGTGGTCATGACCATCATAGAGGCTTCTATCTTTGTTATCTTGGTTATTTGCTTATTTTTAGGCTCAATTCGATCGGTATTTATCCCTATTGTGACGATACCTGTCTCTATTATCGGTGTTTGCGGCATCATGATGGCGCTTAACTATACCATCGATACCATCAGCCTTTTGGCATGGGTTATTGCCATCGGTTTGGTGGTGGATGATGCTATTGTGGTGCTTGAAAATATCTATCGGCATATGGAAGATGGTTTACAGCCGGTACCCGCGTCTATTGTCGGTGCACGGGAAATTGGTTTCGCTATTATTGCCATGACCTTAACCCTGGCTGCCGTTTATGCGCCGTTGGGCTTTACAGGTGGTTTAACCGGCATTTTATTCACCGAATTTGCCTTTACCTTGGCAGGCGCGGTAATCGTTTCAGGTTTCGTCGCCCTAACCTTATCACCAATGATGTGCTCCCGTATTTTGTCTTATGATGATAATCCTAATAGTTTTACCCATAAAATTGACCGCGTTTTTGAAAAAGTCATTGTCAAATATAAATCTATTTTACGCCGTGTGATGGAAAAACGTTGGTATGTCGTAGCCGTAGCTGCGGCATTATATATCGTTTGTGGATATTTATTTACCCACACCAAAGGTGAGCTGGCGCCACTTGAAGATCAGGGATACCTGTTTGGTTATATCATCGGCCCTTCCTCGGCTAACGTGAATTTTACTCAAAAATATACCGATCAAATGGTCCCTATTTATAACGCTCTTCCTGAAATGTCTCACAATTTGATTATTAATGGTTTTGGTGGTGTTCCCTCACAAGCCGCCTCGGTCTTAAATCTGGTTAATTGGGATAAACGTAGCCGTACTGCAAGTCAAATTCAGGCGTCGCTTTTACCTAAGTTCTGGGCTATTCCAGGCTTGAAAATTTTCCCCATTAATCCACAGCCTTTACCAAGTACCGGTGGTTTTATTCCCGTGGAGTTCGTCTTAAAAACGACCAATGATATTAAAACCTTGTTACCAGCGATACAACAATTGCAAATGGCTGCGGCAAAAAATCCTGGATTTACCAATCTTACAACCGATTTAATGTATGATCGTCCTCGTATTAAGTTAGACATCGATCGGAATAAGGCTGGCGATCTAGGCATCCCAATTGCAGATATTACCAACACCTTGGGTACTATGTTCGGTAGCCCCGAAAGTGTTCAGTTCTCAATTCAAGATCGCGCTTATTATGTTATTCCGGAATACACCAAAAACTTTAATTTTGCGGCTGAGCCGACTGACATGAATAAAATCTATTTGCGAACACAAAGTGGCGCTATGGTTCCATTGTCAACGGTTGTGAAAGTAGAACAAGATGTTGAACCATTGGCCATTAACCACTTCCAGCAATTAAATTCAGCGACACTGCAAGCGAATTTAAACCTGGCGACTGGTTATACCTTAGGCCAGGCGATAGATTTTTTAACCAACTATACTAAGCAATATTTGCCTGATGTTCAGTTTGACTATGCAGGTCAGGCTCGTCAGTATATTGAAGCGTCTAGTGCGTTTGTCGAGGTCTTTGCTTTTGCGGTGATCTTTATTTTCTTATTGCTCTCAGCGCAGTTTGAAAGCTTCCGTGATCCGCTGATTATTTTGGCCGTGGCACCTCTCACACTTGCGGGGGCATTAATTACTACCCATTTAACCGGTGGAACGCTGAATATTTACACCAAAATTGGTTTGACAACATTGATTGGTTTGATTGCAAAACACGGTATTTTGATTGTGGAATTTGCCAATCAACTCCAAGAAAAAGGGGTCAATAAACACGAGGCTGCCATAGAAGCAACCGCGATGCGTTTGCGCCCTATTTTGATGACAACAGCAGCAATGGTGCTAGGCGCCCTTCCCCTTGCATTGGCGAGTGGTGCAGGTGCAGCGGCACGTCATGCGATTGGTTGGGTTATCGTGGGTGGTATGACCATAGGAACCATGTTCTCGCTCTTCGTGGTACCAACCTTCTATAGCTTGTTTGCGAAAGTTAAAGTCTTTGATGTTGAATTAGAAAAACAAATTAGCGCGGCTATTAAGAAATCAGAAGCCTTGCGTGAAGAGGAAGAGAAACGACGACGCGGGGAGTAAAATTCCCGCTTCGATGAGCTACTCGCGCGTAATACGGGCTCTGAGGAATTCCCTGGTATTTTTTAAACAGTGTAGCCCGTATTAAAGCGCTTTTAATGCTCAATATACAGGCAACACCTTACTTGATAATCCCACAAATACATATGATTAAAGGACAGCGCGTAATACGGGGCCGAGTTTCGTAAAATCAACGATCCCGTATTACGCTTTTATCGTGAGCGTTCTTCATCTTGCCTCATTTGCAATATCAATAAATAGTAAGTTCTAAGCATTATTCCCGCTTTAATACGGGCTACACTGTTTAAAAAATACCAGGGGATTCCTCAGCGCTGCGCTGCATCCGGGCTACGAGAGACGTCCGGGCTACAACGTACGACTTTGATGGTGATGCACGCCGTCATGCTTATGGCCTTTATCGGCCTCTTTCTGATCTGAGCCAAGACCCTTAGCGGCTTCTTTATTCATCAATCCTTCTGGCCTAGGGTGTTCCTTTTTTTCTACTTTTTCGATGGACGGTTTGAGCAAGTTAGTCTGTTGTTTATCGGACTGCATCGCTTTTTTGATAAGGAAGCTCGCGGCTTTTGCACCTTCTTTAGCCAATCCTACGAAACCCACTTTCGCAATTTTACCAATAGTGCTCAATACCGCGGCGGTTCGCTTTATCAGTTCTATCCCAAGCGAGTCTTCTTTTTTATTGCTTTGTGTTGTGGGCTGAACTTGTTTTTTATCTGTAGTATGAGGCGTAATTTTTTTAGATGAGATAGAGTCCAGTACATTCGTCAGTCCATTAGCGGCCTTGGCTAGAAGTGAAGAGTCGGTAATAGGTTTATTTATAGGTTGTTTATTTTCTACAGTTTGATGAGAAACTTCTTTGGATGAAGGGGTACTCGTTACGCCCGTCAGTCGTTGGGCTGCATGAGCTAACCTCGAAGAGCTTTCATTGACGCTATTCGCGAATTGTTGTGTTTGTTTTTTATCGGGATTTGGGGATAAATCAGCTACTGAAGATAAAACGGCTCCCGTTGCTTCGAGTTTTTGTTGAACGAACTGTAAATTTCGAGCCATTTTTTCACGATTCTTAGCATATTTTTGTTCGAGTTGTTCCATTTTTTTCTGGTAATTGGGTTTGTTGGCAGAATGGGACTTGTGTTGTTGCCCTGTTTGACTTTGTTGTTGTTCAAGGTTAATGGGTCTGTCCATAGAGTCTATCCGAGCACCCTGCTCTCGTGAGTAGAGCTTATTTGCAAAATTCTTGAGCCCGCTTGCCGTATTCAGTTTTTTTTCGTTAAAATAGGTGGGGTCTGATAAATCACTCATAACTTGTCGATGAAGCTCATCCATCTTGGCGTTAAGCCTTACCCAAAAGGGACGATCTTTTGAATCATCAGGTAGGGCATCAAGCTTAGCATCACGTTCCGCCTTCTCCGCAGCAAAGCGAGCCTTATAGGCATCGTACACCCGCAGCACATTCTCACGATACCCGATGGTAAAAGCTTCATTCTTATCTTTAGGATCCAACTTCTTAACTAAAAGTTCTCTGCGTGGATCAGACGATACATCTTTTCGAGATTCATTGGGCTTAGCGTCAACTGGCATGGCGATTACACTCGAGTTTTAGTATTAAAATAAGTACCATACCCTAATTATCAAGCATAAATATTAACGCATTGTGAAAAGAGGGCGATTGTGGTTATCTGAAGATGGGTCGGCACGAAGGTCGGCCCCTACAAAGGAAAATTCGGGTTATCGCTCAAATAGTACGGTTTTCTTTTTTTATCAATTGATCTGCCCACAACATTTTTAAAAAATCTTCCCAATAAATTATGTCAAACTCATTCTGTTTGCGGTTTATTTTGTCATGACTGACTAGAATATAACGCTCACAGATATTTTCTTCTGCTAATGCGCGTAATCCTTTAAAATGCTTATCTTGAATTTTATTGGTTGCTTTTACCTCGATTGCAATCTGACTTCCAATAATAAAATCCACCTCATGACCATGGGTCGTTCGCCAATAGTTTAACGACATGTGTAAACGCCGATAACTTAAATAAGCTCGTAACTCCAGTGCAATAAAATGTTCAAAAGCATCTCCATAGCGTTCTGATTGTGGATCGATGGTGGTTATTCCTGCCAGTGTGTTTCTTACACCCAGATCAAAAAGATAAAATTTCGCGGAGCTAAGTGCTTTGCGCTTTTGCGATTTTGTCCAAGCAGGCAGCATGAAACCTAAAAATGTATCTTCCAATACATGATAGTATTCCCGTACCGTTGTTGCTGGCACAGCAGCATCGCTAGCAATGGTGGTAAAATTTAATATCTGTCCACTGGTTAAGGCCGCAGTTTGTAAGAATCGAGAAAAAGCGGGAATTTTACGAATAAAAGACTCCGCTTGTATTTCTTCTTTTAAGTAGGTACTCACATAGGCTATCAATTCTTCGGTAGGATATTCACTTAAATACACAGCGGGCAAGCCGCCAAAATGCAAATATCTTACCAAATTAAAATCAGGAATTTCATGACTAGTTAATGGAAATAATTGACACTCCCAAGCACGACCAGCGAGTAGGTTAACGTGTGCTCGATGGAGGGTACGGGCACTACTGCCAGTCAGTAAAAATTTAATACCACGTTCTTCAATCAAGCGATGGACTTCATTTAGCAACAACGGAATTTTTTGCACCTCATCAATAACCACCATTTCAACATCAGCAGAAGCGTCAATTAACGATTCTAGCG
>JAIELR010000122.1 GCA_019752835.1 Gammaproteobacteria bacterium
AAATCGTGAATTATCAAGCGAACGTGTATTAAATGAAAATGTCATTGGCATGCTCAAGAGATTTAAAATTGTATCAGATCGCTATCGCAATAGACGAAAACGTTTTGGTTTGAGATTTAATCTGATTGCTGCAATTTATAACATGGAATTAGCCTAATGAGAGTTTCCGAAGAGGTCTAATGAAAAAACGTGCTGTATCTCAATACAAAGCAACAGAGAATCTTCGCTAGCTCACTGATATTGCCCATGCCATATCAACAGCGCCTAGAAAATCGAACTGCTTTGAGTATAAATGGAAAATATCAGCTTCAACGCTAATATTTTTTTAAATTGCTCTCAACCATTTTGCTGCCAAATAATTGTACGATTTCGCCCTTCATTTTTGGCAAGATACATGGCCTTATCGGCTCGATCGATGGATTGCTCAACCGGGACGGTTGGATCGAGTTGCGTCAAACCAAACGAGGCCGTTATGGATAAGGTTTTTCCGTTTTCTTGTTTAATTTGGTTTTTTTCCAATCCTGTACGCAATCTTTCTACAATATCAAACGCATTCGATAATTCGGTGTGTTGCATACAAATAAGAAATTCTTCACCGCCATATCGAAAGACTTTGTCATAAGGACGAAGATGCTCAATGATATATTGAGCAAAAGCCGCAAGTACCTTATCACCCACCAAATGTCCATAATCATCATTAAATTTTTTAAAATGGTCTAGATCCATCATGACAATGCAACATGTTTGAGCATTCCGTGTTACTAAGGTATGTTGCTCCCGCAAGATGGGCAACATATTAACTCTGTTAATAGTGCGAGTAAGCGGATCAGAATTGTAAAGAAGATCTTCAAGCTCACGCTTTAGGGTAAACGTTTCAAGACGCATTCTCTCAAGTACGTTAGCAAAATTATCATAATCATGAGGAGAAATGGTACTTGTTTCATTCATAACAAGTAATTTAGCTGCTAATTTATGCATATGTTGATGCTCTTTACCTAGAGCAATAAAACCTGGGTGTGTTTGCAAACTGTTGGGCGCAAGCTGATAATACCATTGCCCAAACCGACAAGAGCGATGAGCTTTTGCATTGATATCGTGTTGATCTGCTGGCAAGCGACAAATTAATGTGCGAATAAGTGCGTTATGCCATTGTTGATGGTTGTAAAGTGATTGCTCAAGTTGCGCGACCAATCCATGTAATTCTTCATGAGCTAGATTAAGTAGGGACATGATTATTTCCTTATTGTTCATTTAACAGATAAAAATTATGCTTTTCCTGAACAATAACCCCTGAGATTTTATAAGCATTGTTTAACTTAACTATATCGGCATTATCGTTTAAGGATTTAAGATAAACAGACTCAATATCAACGCTATATTGTTTTATTCCAACCGCATGATCCTTCACTGAATAAGCAATAACATAATCACCATGCTGAGGCTTTGTATTCCGTGATACAAAAATTATGGAGCCTTTTTGAAACATGCGCCAACAAGTTGTTTCAACGTTTAAAGCATATAAATCGAGGTCTTGCGAAAGTTCTGTGTAAACAATAAGCACATCTTTGCTCTTCTTTTTTACGCCAAAATCGGGTAAAGAATCACATTTTATAAGAGGAACGGCAGTAAGATGTGGCGCCAGTTCAGTTGCATGCTCATCACTAGGAAGCGGAGAAAAACCCAATATTTGATCGACAGAAACATTGAAATATTTACAAATCGGGAGTAATGAATTTATCGTGGGATTAACATCACGGTCAGAGCGAAAGCGACTAATAGTAGGTAAAGGCACGCAGGTAATATCTGACAACTTTTTAGAGGTCAATTTATGTTTTGAAAGCAGCATCCGTAAGTTTTTATTTAAAATATCGTGCATTAATAATACTCATAATGTTTGTTAATAACAACGAGCGAGCTGATCGCTCAAGAGATTTCCTACAATCCAATTACGCAGTAAAAATTAGAATATAATCAAATGTGGTTATTGTAAACCAAATTTGATTATTAAGATCGTTGATTTTAGTTATTTTGAGGACGACGAACAGTCAACAGCAACAACGCCGAAAAATTGGCAGGATAGCCAATTTTGACGGCTGCAAGGCCGCCCCGAAGGGGTGAAGGTCATGGATGGCCTGAGTCAAAATTGAACCGCGCAGAGTATAGTTCAATATATGCACGACAAGTCTATCGAACAAGACATTTTCAATCACACTACTTGACCCTGTAATAGAGAAAAGAGTATAGTTTCGCGGACATCGATATAGTTCAGTATTCTTTAAAAAGGATTAGGAGAGAACAATGGCAGCAACGAAAACACCGTCAAGAAAAACAAAAAAGAGACCTGAACTGCTTGAGCCCGAAGCAGGTGCAGCCGCTCCTGAGGCAAGTGCAGCCGCTCCTGAGGCCGATGCAGCAGCTCCTGAGGCAGCTTCCCAACCATTCGTTAAACACGGGCATCATATAGCTGGCGGTGTTGATGGTGTATCCCCTTACAAACCTATTGAGGGGGAGGAATATATGAATGACAAGCAAATAGGGCATTTTCGTTTGATCCTAGAATGCATGCGGCAACAATTGATGGAAGATGTTGACCGTACCGTCAATGATATGCGCGATTCTGATAAAAATCTGTCTGATTTTACTGACCGAGCAACGAATGAAGAAGAAATGTTTTTCATGCTGCGGACACGCACTCGAGAAGGAAAATTATTAAAGAAGATAGAGGAAGCGCTTGATCGTCTTGAACACAATGATTATGGTTTTTGTAATAATTGCGGAATAGAAATTGGGATACGCCGCCTTGAGGCAAGGCCAACGGCGACATTATGCATTGATTGCAAAACGTTGGACGAAATACGTGAAAAACAACGTACTGGCTAACGAATTAAGAAATATTTGCATCGTTGGAAGTATGTTATTTCTTTCCGGCTGTCTTAGTAATCGCAATGTCGAAGGTGCTTATCCGCCTGCCCCACCAGGCTATGCTCAAGGCGCTGCTATTGGTGCCGTGACAGGTACAGCGATAGCTGGTTTCAATAATGGCTCTCATCCTCTTGGCCTGGCTGTTGGCGCCTTATTAGGTGCACCAGTAGGCAGTTACAATGATTCCGAAGGCGCTATTAAAGCTCTCGCGGCTGAAGGTATTACTGTCATAAGATTGGGCGACATCGTTGAGGTCGTCATTCCGCATGATCTCGTCTTTGACCCTGAAAATAATGAGCTTACATTAGACGCTGATGACCTACTTAATCAAGTTGTTGCGATTTTGCGGCAATACCCTGATGTAGATATTTCAGTTGTGGGCCATAGTGATGATTTAGATACCGAAGACGCCCAACAAAATCGCTCCGTATTACAAGCCGAGGCGATTATGTCTTATGTATGGAGTCATGGCATTCCTATCGAGCGACTTTACTATTATGGCGTTGGGGCAACTGAAACCGATGCCAGCCTTAAATATCCTAATGGCCAGTCTTATAATCGCCGCGTTGTTATCAATTTTTGGCGTAAGGGCGTTCCTGGGCCTGTTAACGGCATCTTTACACATGATAATAATGGGTGGCTTAAGTTAAATTTGAATGATTAAAATAAACTCACCCTTTAATCAATTGAATATTAACTCCCGCTGTCGGATCAATATGGCGTAATTGCGCTAAATAATCGGCTAAAGGAATTTCTATTACACTATGTTTATCAAGCGATGCTTCACGAAACATCAAGCCTTTTTTCGTTTTTATCACTAAACCTAGATGAGAAACATTGATATGTGTCCCGATCAATGCCGTCAAATCCCAATTGGGGCGCACAATTTCTATCACCGATCCTGTTGGAATTTGATTAATCATGAAGGGATCCACCTGTCCGGCTGCATTTAAAAAAGCTGTCACCGGAATATAGGGGGTAGAAACCTTAACGGGCTTAACAATACCTGCCTGCGCCCGAAAGGCTTGAAGTAATTGGACAGCCTGCTGATCCCCCGGATAAGAAAACAGACAAATGCGTTTAGGTGACATCTTACGATACCAATTAGGTTTGTCTATCCACGTGACGGCATAATGCATAGGCGAAATACCTTGTGCATTTTTTATCTGCTTTGTTATATCCGTAATAAAACCCTGTGCCGCATTACTTTCATTCCAATCACCGGTGACAAAATGATTTCGGTTTAAGAAAGAGATTTGGCCACCTTCATAACTCAGCGCAGCTAATTTTTTTTGAAATTGCGAGAGATTATTAGAGTCTGTCAGCGCAATCACCGTATTTACATAGGTCAAACAATCAAAAACATCCGTTCGATAAAGCGGATTTTTATCAAAATCACCCGTGGGCCCTTCACCCGCGGGAAACATGGAGTAGGGTTTGCCAAAAAAATAAGCGCTATCAAACGCTAAGCGAGTTTGAAAATTCTTTGTATGACTTCCTGGATTTTGATATAAGCTATTAATGCTGCTGTTATAGGTTTGCATTGAGTATTCAGGAATGATTTTAACAGGCACTGTCGCAGCAAATGCTGTATTTTCACAGATAAAACAGAGCCACACAAAAAAGAAAAAAAGTATTTGTTTCATTTAACGTCCTTGATTATTTAGCAAGTATATCATTTATTTTCTCGTAAAATGAATCAGATAATTGTGCTGTCACTTGCATATACCAGACATTTGTCTTCTTGCAAAACATATCCATGCATTTTACCGCATCTTTTTCAGTCATCAGGATTGGCGTATTTTCGTCCGATAAAAAATCAAAATCCTTAGGTGTAAATTGATGATGATCCGGAAAAGGATGTGGAATTACCTCTAAACCATAACGTCGCAAGAGATTAAAAAACCGTTCTGGATGACCTATTCCCGCAACAGCATGAGTAGCTTTACCCATAAAGTCTTCAATAGATAAAGTCTGTGTTGGATCAGATAGTAAGCGAATAGCACCAACGGTTAGTTTCATCGTAAACGCGTTTCTAGGTAAATCAGACGAAGTATCACCATTACAAACCACCATATCGACAGTCTGTGCCCTAGAAATAGGCTCTCTTAACATGCCTGCAGGAAGTAAAAAACCATTCCCAAATCCACGCTGACCATCAACGACCAATATTTCCAGCGCTCTTCCGAGCGCATAATGCTGTAAACCGTCATCACAGATGATGACATCACATTGTTTTGATTGCTCCAAATACTTCACTCCCCGGACACGATGCGGATCAATAACGACCAGACAGCCGGTTTGTTGCGCCATCATCAAAGGCTCATCACCTGCAAGAATAACTGGGGTATCGACGGTAACAGCGAGAGGAAACGTTTTCGATACGCTTCGATAACCGCGGCTTAAAATAGCGGGTTGTTTGCCCTCTTTTTTTAATTGATTCGCGAGAGCAATCACTAAGGGCGTTTTACCCGTGCCACCGACATTGATATTGCCGACAATAATAATAGGAAGAGGACTAGTATAAGTAGGAAATAGATGGATACGATAGAAAAAGCGTCTAACAAGGACAATAAGCGCAAAGAGACGTGAGCAAGGCCATAATAGCCAGCTGATAAGATTTCGCTTTAGCCACCAATGAGGAAATTGCATAGGGGTCCTTGTATCTCGATATTGTCGTGTCAACGGAGGCTGTTGTAGGGGTAGGCCCCCGTGCCTACCCGTATATGGGCAACCACGGGGGGGTTGCCCCTACAATAGATCCGCAGTCAATTCAGATGCCGCTGGTGCCGCATCAACATCTGCAAAATGCATAGAATGCAAACGGCAATAATAACCATGTTTTGCCATGAGCTCCGCATGCGTACCCATTTCAACAATATAACCTTGATCCATCACAATAATACAATCGGCATTTTCAATAGTGGATAAACGATGAGCAATAACAACTGTGGTTCTATTTTTCATCACTTCATCCAAGGCCGCTTGAATATAGCGCTCTGATTCAGTATCCAAGGCTGAGGTCGCCTCATCCAAAATTAAAATCGGCGCATTCTTTAAAATAGCCCGAGCGATGGCAATTCGCTGGCGTTGACCGCCCGACAGTAGCACACCATTTTCACCAATGCGCGTATCAATACCATTGGGTAATTTTTCAATAAACTCCATGGCGTGAGCCGCTTTAGCTACCGCAATAATCTCTTCTCGGGATAAAATCTTATCATGCGAACCATAGGCTATATTAGCCGCGATAGTATCATTAAAAAGCACCACATTCTGACTCACAGACGCAAATTGACGTCGCAAATCGGCTAATTTAAGATCAAAGACATTAATACCATCAATAAGTAACTCGCCCTCTTGAATATCATAAAAACGAGGCAACAAACTCACTAATGTTGATTTACCACTGCCCGATCGGCCCACTATTGCGTAACATTTCCCGGCAGGCACTTTAAAACTAATATTGTGCAAAACCTTGCGATCACTTTTTTCATACTGAAAGTTAACATTTCTATATTCAATGAGGCCTTCAGCTCGACTTAATGAGGTGGTCCCCTCATCTTTTTCGGTGGGTTCGTCTAACAACGCAAAAATACTTTCAGCCCCGGCTAAACCACGCTGAATAATTGAATTTACCGAGGTTAAATTACGCATAGGCTTCAATAAAGCCATCATGGACGCGACAACAGCAGTAAAACCACCTGCACTCATATGGTTGACACCAATATGATTCGTTGCCATATAAATCATGGTCGCGAGCGCTGATACCCCAATTAATTGCACACTTGAATCGCTTAAAGCGCCAATAATGACTAACTTTAATTCCCAGTGAATTTGGCCATCGGTGGCTTTATAAAATTTTTGTGCCTCATAATTTTCACCACCAAAGGTGCGCACGACTTTATAACCCTCTAAGGTTTCTTCGGTCACATGCGTAATACTACCCATGGCTTCCTGGGCATTTTTGCTTAAACGCCGCATGCGAGTGCTGCTCAATTTGACGAGCAATGCAATAACCGGAATAGTACATAGGAATACAGTGGACAATTGCCAGCTAATGCTAAACATAACAACCAATAAACCAATCACTAATGCTCCTGATTGAACAAGGGTAATAACGGCATTTGTTGTCGCTGAGGAAATTTGGGCAGCATTGTAGACTAAAATCGACAACAACTCACCGGAAGAATGATGATCGTAGAAAGAACATGGCAAACGTAAAAATTGATCAAAAATATTTCGTCTTAAACCCATGACCACACTACGAGTGACTAAGCTCATGCAATAGCTGCCGACCATATTCATGCCCGATCGGAGCGTAAATAAGCCAACAATAATCAGCGGTATCCATTTTAGAAAAGTAGGATCAGGCTTGATGAAGCCTTTGTTGAGGAGAGGTTTGAGCAAATAGGCGAAGGTTGAGTCAATAGCCGAAAAAATAATATTCGCAAAAACAGCAACCAAAAAAATACCCAAAAAAGGTCTAACATATTTGGCAAGACGCTTATAAATAAGCCAGCCACTCCCTTGTGGTTTGGCAGGTCCACTCTTTCTCGTTACAACGGCCAGTTTAGCCATAAAATTATCCTGTTTGAAGAAATATTAATTAGTAACCGTATGTACACTCAACTGCGTGTTGAGTGTAATGTCTTCATTGCCTGTCCTACCTTTCCCTCCATCAAATCAGGCAGAATACTTAGCGCCTGATGAATAGCTGTCTTGATTTTTTCTTCATCAATCTTGTTGGGTCGACTTAGCACGTAATCTGAAACACGCGCGGGATCAGCTGGACGATCAATGCCAAGACGTAAACGTAAAAAATCTGCGGTTCCCAACGCTGAGATAATATCTCGCAAACCGTTATGGCCTGCATGCCCGCCGCCCTGTTTAAGCTTTGCAGCACCCGTGGGCAAATCCAACTCATCATGAACAACTAAAATTTCTTGCGGCACTATTTTATAAAATTTTATAACAGCTGCAACAGACGCACCGCTGCGATTCATGAATGTGGTAGGAATCAATAATTGACATTCTTTTTGATTAAGCGTTAGCTTCGCATAAAATCCAAAAAATTTGTTTTCAAGACGTAATACAACGTTCGATTGCTTTGCAAGCTCATGCACAAACCATGCACCTGCATTATGACGCGTTTCCTCATATTGTGGACCTGGATTACCCAAGCCCACTATAAGGCGAATAGCACTAGACACTTCCGGCATTCGTTTATTCAGCCTGAGAAGGCGTCTCAGTTGAAGCAGATTCTTCTTCCGTTGCAGACTCTTCAGCAGCAGGCGCTTCTTCCGGTTCTATATCTTCAGCCACAACACGTTGCGGATGGATAGAGGCCAAGGCTGGATTTTCATCATGCAGCTTAGCGGCAATTTCAACGCCTTTTGGCAGTTTAATATCCGATAGGTGCATAACCGCATTCATAGCTAATTTCGCTAAATCTACCTCGATAGACTCCGGCAAATCAGCTGGTAAACAAGTGATATCAAGATGATGCATGCTATGGGAAATGACACCACCTGCCAATACACCTTCGGCTTGCTCTTCATTGATAAAATGTAGCGGCACGCTCATATGCAGTTTTTCATTGGCGCTGACGCGCAAGAAATCCATATGCATAATAACAGGCTTGAATGG
>JAIELR010000042.1 GCA_019752835.1 Gammaproteobacteria bacterium
AGTCCGTTTACCGAGAACCGCTCGCTGAACAGGATAATCCTAATTCTATTTCATTTAAGCCCGAAGAACCCAGAGGTGTTTCTCTCAAAGCAAGTCAACTTGCCATTTTGACAGGACTCATTCCTGAAGAGGAAAACATGTCATTTTTTGAGGCCATCGATTATTATGCTTCTTTTTTAAATGAAAAATCCTTATTTACTCTCGCTAAAAACCTAGATATTCGCCGTCGAGCCACATTCCTTCTGCACATCTTACCGACACTTTCCGCTGCTAGGCAACAGGAAATATTCACTTACAATCCTAAACTTGCTAAAAACCTTGTGATTTTTGCTTTGCATGATTATCCAGCCGAAGTACCTGCATTACTTTCAATAATCAATCAATGCTCTTACGATACCAAAATAGACATTAAACAAAAAATTGCCAACGTTGACAAAAAAGCTGAGTCTGCTTTACTTGGGAAATTGGGTTTATATCTTTTAGATTGTCAGCTCTCATTAAATAGAGTAAACAGCCTTTCCTTGGAAAATATTAACGCATATAACTCGGCAGAAACCATTCAAGATTCTCCTCATCTTGTGCGCCTATTAGCGCTCACCCCTGAATCAAACCGTATACTTTTCATCAGCGCATTAGGCAGCAAAATCAACGATTTTTTCACCAATAGTGCCGACTTTTTTACTATCTTAACGATGTTATCCCTAAAAAACAGATATAAATTTATTGAAGCGCTTGGCAATACACTGCATAATTTTTTAACAGAAGATAAGGATTTCGAAAAAACAAGAAAATTGTTACCCGTAGAAAATCGCGGACAATTTAAAGACGCTTTTATAATGCATTTTATAAAATCAATTAAAAATTATGATCAACTTTTAGCAACAGTATCAACTTACCCTGACCAAAGTCGCCGCATAACAATACTCCAAGCAATCAGCGAATGGAATCGCCAAAATTTTGTTAACACCAATGAAAAGCTGATGAGCATTCTCACTCATATGCCAAAAGAACATTGGATAACCGTATTAATGCTATTTAAATCGACAATAACTAATCTTATTTATAGCCCTGTCAAACTTGATATAATCTTACAAACGCTCCCTCAACAAGATCAACCTCATCTATTGTGCATGCTAAATAGAAAAAAAACATTAAACCCTTGGAGTTGGCCATACAATTTCAATCTTGCACCCTACTTCGATCAATTATTTGATGCGTTCTCACCAGATGATTGGTTTGCTCAAATAGAATCATTTGAGCCTTCTGATGTTCCTTATCTTTTTTCATGTGAAGCCCATGTGCAAAAAGTATTAGATTCCGCAAATGAAGAACAACTACCTATCTTAATAAAAAAAATGGGCTCGAGCATTGAGCATCTCAGTATAAATCAACGGAAAATGTATCTCGAAAAAATAATACCCATTGACAAAAAAATTGAACTGCTAGTCAGCTTAGGATACAACATTAGGTATTTTATAAGTGATTTCGACGAACTGTGTACGTTGATTGCGAAACTAACATCAGCACAATGTATAAGCCTAATCAGTGCTCTTGGTCGAAAAATCAACGATTATATTTCAAATAATGAAGCATTTATTTCGTTGCTCTCGTTCTTGCCCGAAGGCAATGCACGCAGCAGTATATTAACGTCGATAGACGCACATAAGTTGATCAAGAGTTCTGACGACCTTGACAAAGTTTTGCCCTATTTTTCTCTGCAAGGTCAAGCTATTCTGCTCTGTAACTTAAATAAACAAAAAAAAGCATATAGTTGGGAAGAAAGCGTCGTAAATTTTGACCTTACACCCTACATCGATAATTTATTTTATGATTTCCCTCAGCAAGACTGGTTTGCTCTAATTGAAGCGCTTGACACTTCTGTGGAACATCTTTTTTTACGTGCTGATCACGTCAAAAAAGTTTTGAGCTCAGTAACGGTACAGCAACAACCCATCGTAATAAAAATGATCAAAGAGAAGATCAAATACCTTACGGAAGAAGAAAGAACAGCGTTACTAAAAAGTTGGCCAGCTGAACACAAAGCCGATATGGTAATGAGTGTAGGAAGTAATATAGCCTATCTAATAACAAACCATACCGACCTGCTTGAGGCATTAAATCTATTAACAACAGAACAACGAATTGAGCCCATCAGGATACTTATTAGCAGTAATAAAATTCCACAATATGCAAAAAATCATGAGGAACTTATTGCACTACTCAATCTACTACCTGAAGGAGCCATACGCTCTGAGGTAGTCAGTCACATCACAATTACGCAAGAATTTATGCAAGATCAAGACGAATTTAATACCTTGATTAACTGTCTGCCAGAAAATTACTGGCCGAAATTTCTATTTATACAAAAACATAGGCTTGCTACATTTTTCACAAGCCCCGTTGACGTAATTATGATGCTAGAAAAATTACCCAATGTATCCGCCTATTTGGGCAATCAATTAACCAAAATGGAGTTTATACGATGGTTACATATAGCAACCATTTTTTCCAACACAAATGAGCGAATTACTCTAATAAATGCATGGGATAAATCAAATTGGAAAAATTTGATATCCTCATTTTATCTTATTACCGCTTTTTTCACAAATATTGCATCGCTTGGGGATGTATTAAATACGTTTCCCGATGAGGCCGATCGCGTAGCCCTCATGACAGCTATCGGTGACAAACTTCATGAAATTTTTGAAAAATCAGGCAATGAACTGCAATCAATCAATGCGCTTAAAACCTTAAAACCTCTTCTTCCTCAGGCTCATTACATTACAGCCATATTTAATGCTATTTATGTAAAAAATAGTGAAGATACCAAATTACTTCTACTGGCACTTGAATATTTGCTACCTGATGCAGCGGATAAACTTGCACTTATTAATAAATTTTCAGGTGATAAACTCCGAAATCTCGTAGGCGCAAGTAATTATGATTTTCCTATCAATAAATTGATCGAAATACTCAAGTTACTGCCCAAAGAAATTCGGTTTAATGTGATTGCCCAATTGAATGGTAGTCATAATAACATTGGGCTCTCGTCGCTTAAATTATGTGCAAATGAGTTGGGCGAATTACTATGCTTATTTCCACAATCGGCTTGGCCACAATTATTGGATGCCTGTGGGACACGAAAAATTATAGCTATTCTGAACTGCATTAAGTACAAGAAGGCTGCAAAACCCTATTCGAACGATTCGATTTCCACGAAACCAGAAGATAATTTAACCGATATATTGCAATGCTTACCTGAAGAAAGCCATATAGATTTTATTGAATTATTATGTAAAAAAATGGGGACTGATTTTTCTTGTACTATTTATCGTAATCGTCCAGCAGCTTTTGTTACTACTGTCAATTTTTTTAAAAAAGCCGAAGATCGTGTAAGAGTTATTGATTTGATAGTCAAAAATTTTCTATATAGCGATGATATCGACAAATTTCGCAGAAACCCCGAAGCGGTGCGTTTGTTAGCAAATTATAAAAAAGGGTGTGCTATTCAAAAAAGAGCCAATACTCTTGTTAAATCAGCTATTGAAACTAAAAGACAACAACACAAACCAGCACTTACTCCTGAAAGAGAAGTTGTGCTAAAAATAGCTGCATTATTTGACAACTATGCTAATCCCCCTCTGTTTTCGATGCATTGGCGTTGGAATAGAGATACTGCACGCAAGCTATTCAATTGGCCACTAGAACATAAAAATGCATCACTCAGCGATTATGTAGCACAAATTAAAACAACCTTAGACCGTGTAAAAAATTCGAATAATTACAATGAAAATGGAACATTTGTTGCGCTCGTCGGTCTGGCCTTGAATGAAGCAGAGACCTTTTTGCAGGCACGACAAGGAAATCAGGCGCAGTTCGCTCCTGAGTTGTTTTAATTTAGGTAATTTTAACAAGATGATATGCAGCTAAAAAATTAATGTTGACAAGTCCACAATTTATAATATAAAAATTAACTAATTAGATATAACTTAAGGATGTATCCTCATGAAAGCCATAATGAGTGAAAAATTACGCCGTATTTTAAACCATCCTCAAAAAGTATATGTTGAAAAATATCAACAGCATAACCTAACCCCATAAAAACAATTGTATTTGGCATATCTTCCAAAGCCAAGCCTGTTTGAAGATTTTCAACAATGATCACTCTTTTTACGTCTATATTTAGACGCGCAATATCTTCTAGCGTCTTTCTATTGATCACGGACACGACGAAAATCACTTGCCAAATTGCTTGCCAACGCGATGATTTTACGCGTTCGCTCTAAGGCTGTTGCTGCAGGCAATACTCGCATTTGTCCCTTATGAATCGCATCTTTAACAAAACGCTCGAAGGCGCCTATCTCATCGCGATTTAAATAATTTTTGGCAATACTTACATCTGTTTTAAGAATTTTTCCTTTTGGTGCATTTTTCCAAGTAGTAAGTCCCATATAAGATACCTCACTATTTGCACGTGCCTTAATTAACTCTGCTGCCGTGTGACCATGTATGGCATAGTGTAGTTTATTTTGTACGGTGGCAAAAAATTCCTTGGTTAATTTATCTTGGACGTTATAATCTACAGCGGTTGCATAAAGATCGGTAATTTTTTGATAAAATCTTCGCTCACTGACGCGTATTTCGCGGATTTGTTCAAGTAGCTCAGCAAAATAATCCTGGCCAAAAAGTGGACCATTTTTTAGACGTTGCTGATCAAGCATGAAACCCTTAATGATATAAGAATGCAACCGTTCAGTTGCCCATATGCGAAATTGTGTTGCGCGATGTGAATTAACGCGATAACCGACAGAAATAATAGCATCAAGATTATAATGCTCAACATCTCGAGCTACTTCTCGACCGCCTTCTTTTTGAACTATTAGGAATTTCCTAATAGTTGCCTCATGATTAAGTTCTTGTTCTAAATAAATATTTTTTAAATGCTCATTGATAGTTGGAATAGTCACCCCATAAAGTTGGGCCATCAGTTTTTGAGTCAGCCAAATTGTCTCATCGATGATACGCGCATTCACGCTGATATCACCCTCTGCTGAAGTAAAGACTAAAAACTCCTTAACAACGCTGATTTGTTGTTCACTAGATGACTTATGCATGCTTTTACCTTATATAATCCTTTTCAAATCCTCAATAATTTTGTTTTATCATTGATCACGCTGATAAGCTGGCACGTTCTCCGTAAAGAACGAGCCCAGCAAATAAATATTTTTTTAAGTCTCACATTATTCTTTATTCTACCGCCAATTTTCCGTTTTGTCATGTTTATGACTGTTTTTTTAATCAATTAAAGCATTTTTCGAACCCTTACAACCCCCGCAACACCCCACTCACATACTCCCACGGAATCCGCTCCTGTTCTAAACGAATATGTTGCCCCATTCTGCCTGGCTGTGCCTTGAGAGACTCGCCAAACATTTGCTCCTCCTCCGTGAGATATATCAATCCGGTGAGGGAGTGCGGTTTATTTTCAGCGCCCCATAACGATGTACAGTGCTGTAACGTTGCATTATTCATAAGAATAGATTGCAGATGAGGTAAATATTGTCGAGCGCAATTTAAAATCGCAAAACCATGGGTGTCAATATCGCCCCAATAGTAGCAGCTTACTTGTTTCATCCAGGGAATATGTTGGAAAATATCAACAGCATAACCTAATCCCATAAAAACAATTGTATTTGGCATATCTTCCAAAGCCAAGCCTGTTTGAAGATTTTCAACAATGATCACTTTTTTTACGTCTATATTTAGACGTGCAATATCTTCTAACGGTGCAGAAAAATCAGTTAACCCCCCAATATTCTGGCACAAATGATGATCTAATATTCGCATGCGGATCAGTCGAGGCGGTTCTTTGAGGCCACAACAGGCAAAAAAATCATTGTTATGAATTATTTCTCCACGAATAGCTGCAAATAAATCCAACACAATTTTTTTCCGACCTTCCAACCATTTACTATCAAGACCTGAAATAGGTAATTGACGCGGATAGAGATTAATCTTTGGATGCGCAATCAACCAATGCAATAAATCGCAAAGACGTACAAAATCTAGTTCAGAATAATCGGCTAATAGATCAAAATAAAGCGGCAATTTATTGGCTAATATGGGCCATGTCATGACAAGAGATTGATAACGCATGCACGCTTGCTGCCAACGCACACCCTGCCCTACCCAAATAGCGATAGCCTCTGGATTTTCAAGAACTAATTTGTCAGGCAAACGTTGCGTACCCAAGATTGACCATCGGCGTTCGCACCAACTTAATTGGCCAATACCCTGCCAATTTTTCCAGGCAGTAATCCAGGCACGAACGGCATCAGGGCTTCGCATCGCGATTCGCTCTGTGGGTACATCTAGCGATAAAATCAAGGGCCAAGAATGTTGTAGAGACTCGGTCTGCAACCATTGTCGATGTTGAGAGGCAAATCGACGAGTCAATAATCGCTGAATATCTTCAGGTTGTTTCATAGTTGTACTCTGCGCACTTTAATTTTCGGCGTTGTTGTAGTTGACTTTTGTAAGGGTAAGCACCCCTCGTGCCTACCCACACACGGGCAACCACGGGGGGTTGCCCCTACATCAACGGCGCCTAGCCGAAAACTAAACTGCATTGAGTATACTTTCTGCACGGACGAGATCGGGAAGCGCTAATTTTGATTCGTTTTCATCGTACTCTATCAATAACACACCTGATACTCGCCTATCATTAATATCCACAAAACAAGCGCCACCAATAAAAGGCTCAAGCGTCATGACCGATTTGAGAGGAGTCGCAACAATCATTTGAAAACCAAAATTGGCAAAAATATTCATCGCGAGAGCTGTAAATTCATTATCGGCTTTGTCAAAAGCCTCATCTAGAATAACCGGTGCATAGACCGGCACATGATGATCATTACCGCCGAGTTGATAACGTAATGCAGCAGCAAGACATGTCGTCGCCAATTTCTGCCGCTGGCCTCCTGATTTGCCCGCCCCGCTACGATAAACCTCAACCTCTACCCCATCTTCCGTCAGTTCGCGTCCGATGAATTCGACATGCTGCCGCACGTCTAATACTGCTTCACGCCAGCGTTTTTGTTCAGGATCTTGGCTTGCCAATTTTTCAACCATTTTACGCAGAATGAGGAACTGATTTTCAGCAAACTCTCTATCATCGCTCCACGCATGACTTAATGCTTGCGAAATTTCATGCCGAAACTCACGCACCTCTGCTAGCTGTCGATCGGTGGCATCAATATGCAAATAAGTACCCGCATTAAATTGCGCTTGACTCAGGCTGGTATTGACTAATTCCATGCGCTCAAGGATCGCCTTACGTGCTTGATTTAACAAGGTCGACAATGCTGCCAAATTTTGATGGCTTTGATTTTGCAATAACTCAAAAAAACGTTGCTCATGCGCGGGTAAACCATCACTTTCAAGCCTAGTGAGTTTGGCAAAATAATCGGGCGCACTCGCAAGCGTGGCGTCCATATCGCTCGATTCAACGGGCCAACGTCGTTTAAATTCAGCAAAATATTTTTCAATATCTTTTTCACAATTGTTAATATCCAGATTAACTTGGTTTTTTTCGTTATTTAAGTGGTTATTGACCGTACTGCTTAAGTCATCGATTTGCTCATGGATTATTGCTTGTTCTCCAATCAATTTGTCAAAGTGTTCTTTTAAGCCATGATGCTGTTGTGGTGTAAGTTGAATAATTTTTGGATCAGTTGTGATGCCATCACAACGCTTTTGAAAACGATTGATATCTGCTTCTTTGCTCTTACGCTCAACTTCTTTTGCTATTTTTTCATCTGCTTTTTTCTGTATTTCTTTCTGTTTCTCTTCAATTTGCTTACTAATTTGCTGCAATGGAATATTTTTTTGTTTAACATCGATAAGTTGTTTTTCTAACAGAGCAATGCGTTCCATGATGGGCAGCACATCGATCTCTTGCCATTGCAAATTAATTAAGGTCTGACATATCATCGCTTTTGCGACTTGATTTTTTTCTCGTTCAGTCAAAGCCGCTATTTGTGCTGTAAAATCAGCAATCGTTGCGGCGAGCTTTTGAGCCTGCTGTTGAAAAAGGGCTAATTTCTCTCGATTATCAAATCCTAGCACCCAATAGCGACGATCATCGACGGCTCGACGATCATCTTTTTCATGACGCGTTTTGTTATGTTTAATCTGACCTGCAACGGTCAAGGCTCGATCTGCATTTTTAAATGCTTGCAAAGAGCCTACACAAATATAATCAAAACGTTGTTGCAACTCTGTTTGCAACCAACTCATGTGCGGACTTTTGGGATTAACATTCAATTTAAGAATCATGGATTGCGGATCAATGAGTTTATTCGAATAAACATCTTGTTTTATCGTTCGATAATAGACGATGCGCTGTCCCAAACGAGTATTGTTGATATAATTGGCTAGCGCAAAATAATGTTGCTCATCAACTAATAAGGATAAAGCAAATCCAT
>JAIELR010000230.1 GCA_019752835.1 Gammaproteobacteria bacterium
CTCGAGCGCGGCTTTTGCACGGGATGACGCCTTTGTGAGCTGCCTTTCTGTTCATTTAATGGGACAGCCCTGTTGATGACGATAAACGCTTTGAATGAGAAGATACCCGTTTTGACTATGGCGAGAGTCGTTATGTAACAATCGGGCGTATTGATGCGTTTTGCTATGTCTTAGTGTACACCATTAGAAAAAGTGGTTATAGGATAATCTCAGCGAGAGGAGCAAGTCGAAATGAACGAGAAACTTACGAGAATTACGATGCATCGACATAGCTCTCATCGAGGCAAGACGAATTTTGCACGATTAAATTCAATGGCTGACGCAGAACTTGAGCAAAATGCACTTGATGATCCTGATAATCAGCCATTAACGCTTGAGGAATTAAGCCAATTTCGTCCAGTGAAAAAAAGAAAGGCCATCGATGTTCGGGCTATTCGTGAGAAACTAGGCCTATCACAAGAAAAATTTGCTGATTATTTTGGCGTGAGTGTTAGAACTTTGCAGGATTGGGAACAAAAGCGACATCAGCCTAATCGAACTGCTCTCAACTTTTTAATTGTTGTTTCCAAAGAGCCAAGAGCAGTTCAGCGTGCGTTAAGCGCGTAGGGCGTGATGCGCACTATGCTAATCCAATGTTGCCAACATGCTGTTGTCATAGATCGCTAAGTTAGTTTGATGCTTATATTTCTGAATTAAATCAGGGTTAGCTAAAAATGCCCGACCTATTGCGATTAAATCGAAACGCTTTGTTAAAATATGATCCAGCGCCGTATCCAGCGTATAAGAGCCGCAACCAATTAGGGTGCCATGATAATACTGTCGCATGAAATCCGTCATCCCCAACATGTCGAGCTCTGGAAAAACAACACTATCATCAAAATTGCCGGTATGAACATAGGCGATAGCTAAATTGTTTAGTTGCGACAGTAAATACCTGAACACTGCATTATCACGCGTATCCATTTTTATCTCATTCAAATATGCGCCAGGAGACAAACGTAAACCAACTCGATCATAACCTATAGCCCCACCGCAGGCTTTTACGACCTCAAGTGCAAAGCGAGCCATGTTTTCTGGCGTTTTACCGTAATTATCTTCGCGTAGATTGGTATGATGATGCAAAAATTGATCGATCAAATACCCATTAGCGCCATGAATTTCAATACCGTCAAAACCAGCTAAACGTGCGTTTTTGGCCGCTGTAGCATAACTTTCAACTAATCCTTCAATTTCATCTAGGCTTACTGCGCGCGATTTGCCGTAGAATAAACCAGGGCTGCGGTTAACTCGCTCTGTCATGATCGTTTCAGAGGGAGCTAAGGGTAAATCACCTGCTAAAAAATGAGGATGACTAACTCTACCGAGATGCCAAATTTGCATGAAAATCAACCCATTTTTAGCATGCACTTGTTCTGTAACTTTTTGCCAACTCTGAATTTGGGCATCCGTAAAAATTCCTGGTACATTACTGTAACCTTTTGCATCAGCGCGAATAATCGTACCTTCCGTAATAATGAGCCCTGCATCAGCTCTTTTGGTATAATAAGCGGACATTGCATCAGTAGCATTTAAATCATCATCTGCCATGTTACGTGTCATAGGAGCCATGATTATTCGGTTTTTGAGTGTAAGAGTTGAGTTAAGAGTATAGGGATGAAGTAAAAAATCGGTATTATTAGTCATTTTGTTCACCTATCTATTGCAATTTTAATAACATTTGATTATTATAACATATAATTACTTACTTTGGAAGCCACGCTATGATGATGAAAAAAAAATGAAAATTTGATATTAGGGGTGATACTAACTTTATTGTCAATTTTATTTTACTCAATGCAAACTACAATAATAAAATTTTATTCAGCTACCTTGCCACCTTTACCTATGGTGATTTTTATTCAGAGTACCGTCTCCTTAGTCTTGATGTTGCCTTTTCTATTGAAAAAAAAGGTAGTAAAAGAGGCATTGGTTTTTAATGATTTCCCTTTGCATGTATTGCGAATGATTTTTAGCATAAGTATCTCCTATCTATTATTTTATTCTGTAACCCTTGTTTCCTTGGTGAATGCTACATTGTTGGTTAACACAGCACCACTTTTTGTTCCTTTATTTGCGTATGTTTTTTTATCCAAAAAAATAAACCATGGACTCTGGATTCCTTTATTAATAGGATTTACGGGTGTGGTGATAGTGTTACATCCAGGCGGCGGAAAATTGCATCCAGCGCTATTATTAGCCCTAGTCGCAGGGATGTCCTGGGCATCAAGTATATTAGCGGTTCGACAATTATCGAAAAAAAACAGTACCCAAGTCACCACATTATATTTTTTTATATTATCAACGATTTTTTCGGGCATCATTTCAATTAAGTTTTGGGTGCCCATTTCAATGCCAATGCTACTCGTCAGCATGTTGCTTGGTGTATTGTATTTTTTAGTTCAATATACCGCAACGTGGGCACTAAAACATGCTGGGGCAGAATTATTCGGTATTTTATCTTACAGTAATATTATTTTTGTCAGTTTTTTTTCAATTTTGCTTTGGCAGCTCATCCCTTCCCGCATAACGATGATTGGTATGGCTTGTATCGCCATTGGCGGTATCTTATCGATTTTGGTAGAATACCGGAAACGAACTGAAAAAATATCTCAAAGCAATTCAGTTTTGACTCGGGCCATGGATGGCCCGAGTCAAAATTGAAGTGCGCAGAGTATAGACTACGAAGAGACACCATGCGAAGAACAAAGAATGTGACCAACAATGCAGCTGAGCCTAAAATTGAAGCAAAAGATATTATTGAGGCAAAAGATATTGAGTATTTTTTTTGTCAAGTTGCTTCATTGTGGAAACGATTACTCAATGTGAGCACACAACACTTAGGTATCACCGGTACTGAGCGTCGCGCTTTATTGTGCATTTCCTGTCACCCTGGGTTAACACAAGTAGCTGTCGCTGATTTATTGGAAATTGAACCGCAGAATTTAATGCGAGCATTAGATAAGTTACAAGAGAGTGGTTGGATTGAAAAAAAGCCTGATTTAAACGATAGACGGGCAAAATGTTTGTTTTTGACGCTGAATGGAAAAAAAATGATTAAAAAAATAAAAATGCTCGCCGATCAAGTTAGGCCGAAAATCATAGGTCAAATGAACGAAAATGAATTGGCAATGTTTACTAAACAATTAGTTTTGCTTCGTGAAAACCTGAATAGTGAGTTGTCAAAGGTTTAATTTTAACATCACAAAATGCATTTAACGTTTATATTTTGGTCAAAATATTTAGATTTTGATCCTACAAATACCTGTAAATTGTAGGGCTGTCTCATTAAATGAACAGAACGTCGATTCACAAAGGCGTCATCCCGTGCGAAAGCTTACCGAGCGCGGCTTTTGCACGGGATGACGCGGTGGGGGTAGCCTGTCTTCCGAATAAGGTACGTACTTTTTAATGGGACAGTTGTGCTATAAATAGGAAGTATACTCAAAGTAGTTCGGTTTTCGGCTAGGCGCTGTTGACTCGAACTGCCGGAGTGTACTTCCTGTACATGACGGCGGTGAAAAATTGGCAGGAATGCCAATTTTGACGGCCACAGGCCGCCCCGCAGGGGTGAGGGCCATGGATGGCCCGAATCAAACGTCAACAGCAACAACGCCGAAAACCGAAGTGCGCAGAGTATAATTTGCATTTCTTATAAAAATCACATAGCATCATTCAAACATATCGCAGGGAGTGAATACAATGTTGCAGTTTCAAACTTTTTTTTATGATGAAAAAAATGGCTGGTCTATCCCCACGTTTCCCGATCTTGATTCAGAACGCACGTTGGTATTTATTTTTGCCGATCCCAAATTCAATGAAAGCTCAGCGGCTATCAAAGAAATTCTAGGGGCCTATAAAAAATCGAGGGTTATTGGCTGCTCAACGGCGGGTGAAATATTTCAAAAAAGTGTAATGGACAATGCGCTTACGGTTGCCGTTGCAAAATTTGAACATACCGATCTACGTGTAGCATACGCGGTAATTAATGATCGTGATGATTCATTCAATGCAGGGCAAACACTTGTTAATTCGTTGGCAAAAACCTCCGATCTTTCACATATTTTTGTACTATCTGATGGTATTCATGTTAATGGCAGTCAATTAGTGGAGGGTATTCGTTCTGTTGCGCCTCCTAACATCATCGTGACTGGCGGTCTTGCCGGAGATGGTGAGCGTTTTCAAAAAACTTGGACCTTGTGTCATGAGCAAGGTATTCGCGAAAAGATGATTGTCTGTGTTGGGCTTTATGGAACTCGACTCAAGATAGGTTATGGCTCACAGGGGGGTTGGGATACTTTTGGCCCTGAGAGAACCATCACACGATCAGACAAAAACGTTTTATATGAAATTGATGGTTTGGCGGCCTTACCTTTGTATAAAAAATACTTAGGTGAACATCAAGAAAGGCTCCCAGCGGCTGCGTTACTGTTCCCTATGGCAATTCGGCCCTCCCTCAATGATCCTCATCAAATAGTCCGAACTATATTATCAGTTGATGAAAAAAATCAATCACTCACATTCGCTGGTGATATGCCAGAGGGATGGTTTGCGCAATTAATGACTGCCAATTTTGAGCGCTTGATTGAAGGAGCTTCTTCTGCCGGAATGCTGACTCAATCAAAGTTGAATTCAACATCGGAAAATATTTTAACCATTGCTATTAGTTGTATTGGCCGAAGATTGGTTCTTGGCGAAAGCATTGAAGAGGAGCTTGATGCGGTGCTTGACATGCTCCCATCAGGCACACAACAAGTTGGTTTTTATCCTATGGGGAAATTTCTCCGTCAGGTTTAACGAGCTGTGATCTGCATAATCAAACAATGACATTAACAGCATTAACGGAAGAATGATGATATTAGATGAACTCCATCCCGTATTGAAAAGGCAATTAATAAAATGTGGTTTCACGGATGGAGCTCTTGCAAATGAGCAATTGACAGGATTCATTCTTAAAGTCCATAAAGCCTATGTTGATGCAGACCAGGGCCGGTATCTTAAGGAGCGCGCTCTAGAAGTTTCATCACAAGAAATGAAAGAGATGTATGAAACCATCCAGTCGGAAAAAGTAAAACTGGAATCTCTACTTCATGATTTGCTAGAAAAAGATCAGCTACTAAATGAAAAAAATACTGAACTAATGGCCCAGCGCAATTATGCAACAAGTTTGATTAGCTCTATTGTTGATATGCTATTTGTTTTGGATAATAAACTTGACGTTGTTGATATAAACGATAGTGTCATTAAAATGTTAGGGAAAGAACGGGCCGACATTGTGGGCAAAAATATTGCAGATTTTCTTGCTGAAATCAAACCTATCAATGGACTGTTGGATAGCTTGGATAATGCCAATGGAGCAAAAACAGCAACGGCTAATTTTTTAACTGAATTATTGCTGGACCCGATAAAAACCTTACCCGTATTATTCTCTGCGTCGCTTATCTATGATGATGTAGGTAAACTAAACGGAATTATTTGTCTCGTCAAAGATATTTCTGAGCTGCGCAAGCTAGAGCAAGAGAATGCCGAAAAACTAATTTTGCTGACACATGCAGGACGGCTTGCGTCGCTCGGTGAAATGGCAACTGGCGTTGCCCATGAATTAAATCAACCGCTTTCCATTGTGCGCACTAATATGCAAACACTAGAATTTTTGAGTTTGGAAGAGTTGAGTCCCGAGGATCTTAAGGAGCTAGTGAGTAGTACTATACGTCAAGTCGACCGAGCTACAAAAATTATTGGACATATGCGAGATTTTGCAAGACAAAAAAAAGATATTCGCAAAGCTATTGAGCTACATGTTCCCGTTGATGCGGCTATTGGAATGTTTCATGAGCAATTTAGATTGCATGAGATTAATATTATACGCAATTTTGAAGACGATTTACCGCTTATTTATGCGGAAACTCAAGAAATTGAACAAATAGTTGTTAATTTGCTTTCCAATGCACGCTATGCCGTTGAGTTGCGTAAGGAAACCGAAGGGAACGGATTCAAAATGACAATTACGCTTAACTTATATCATAATAAAGAAAGCAACGAAGTCATTCTTGAAGTTGAAGATAATGGGGCAGGGATGTCAAAAGAAACCCTGGAACATTGCTTTGACCCTTTTTTTACAACCAAACCTGTTGGCGAGGGAACGGGCTTGGGCTTAGCTATTGTTTATAACATCATAAAAAACTTAAATGGCCAATTTGTGATCCAGAGTGAACCCAATGTGAGAACAAAAGCGAGTTTTTCCATACCTATCCCACAAGCTCAAGCGGTGTAATTATTGGGTTTTTATGTGTTTCCTATCGTTTAGGGAGTTGCAATGACTGAAAAAGCTGCACTACAACAGAAAAAATTAACCATACTCATAGTCGATGATGAGGTTGATTTATTGGCTTCGTTACAACGTCCACTCAAATCTCGCTACAATGTGATGACACTTGATCAAAGTCCTGAGGTAATGGATACCCTCCGTTCACATCCAGTGGATTGTATTTTACTCGATATACGGATGCCTGGTATGACGGGTATTGAGGTGTTGAAAGACGTTAAGTTTGCTTACCCTCATTTGCCTGTACTGATTATGACAGGACATGGTGATGAAAATGATACCATCAATACCCTAAAATATGGCGCGTCAGGCTATATTAAAAAACCGATAGATATTTACCTTTTATTTGATGAACTTCAGCGTATTTTAACCATAGACGGGCCTATTGGTAACCTAAAACAGAAACCTGCTAAGATCCTCTTGGTCGATGATGATGAGGAGATCCTTGAAAGTATTCATAAAGCTCTTTCTTGCTATCCTTACGAGGTGACGACGACAATGTCAACGGACGAGGGTTTTTCTCTGCTGGAAAAAATGAATTTTGATATTGTGATTGTCGATATTCAAATGCCGGATATGAATGGTTTGGACTTTATTACTCGAATAAAACAGACATCAAGCAATTTTATTCCCATTGTGTTGACAGGAAACAGCACGCAAGAATTAGCCATCGATGCGATAAAACATGGTGTTTTTGACTATATTAGAAAGCCGCTTGATGTTGGAGAGCTTGTTTCTGCGATCGAACGTAGTATGCATAAACTGGAAGTTAATCGCCAAATTTATCAGAAAAATCAAGAATTAACTGTAAAAGAAAAAATGCTTGAAAATTTAAACAATGAAATTACCCTACAAAAAAATTATCTTGAAAATATTGTTCAATCTATTAGTAATATTTTAATTATCACCGATAAAAAAGGATTTATAAAAACAGTGAATGATTCCGCTATCAATTTATTAGGATACACTACGGAAGAAATAGCGGGTCAAACGATCGATATGATTCTCAAGCGGAAAGATTTTACCCATTTTATAAAACAACTGGCACGAGACGGTAGCGTGTCGAATATTGACGCAAAATTTATAAAAAAAGATGGGTCAGTATTGTATGTATTATATTCAGGCACCTTAATTCGTAATCAAAAAGGCGATCTCGAGGGCTTTGTTTTCGTTGCCCAGGATATTTCTTCACGCAAAGCTGTGGAAGAGCAACTGCATCAGTTGTCTTATTATGATTCATTAACAAAATTGCCTAACCGGTTGCATTTCGAAATGCAAGTCAAACAATTTTTGGCTAGGGACAACAAAAATGAAAAAAATGCAGCCTTACTGTATCTTGATCTTGATGGATTCAAATCAGTGAATGATCGATTGGGGCATCTTATTGGTGACAAATTGCTGTACGAACTTGCTAGACGTTTTGAGAGTGTCTTTCGTGGCGGAGATTTTATTGCGCGAGTTGGTGGCGATGAGTTTATTGCTTATCTTGTTGATGTAAAAGATAAATCTGACGCAGGTGTTGTTGCTCAACGTTTGATTGGCGTTGTTAATCGGCCTTTTTTTATAGACAATAATGAAATAAGTGTTGGAACAAGTATTGGTATTGCTACCTATCCTGACACTGCAGGAACCTATGATCAATTATTTAAAAATGCGGATGTGGCATTGTATAAAGCGAAACGTGCTGGACGCAATCAATATCAGTATTTTACCAAACAATTAGATCTTGAGTATGGCCGACAATTAGACATCGAAAATGCCTTGCGCTTTGCTATCATTAGAAATGAGTTTCACATGGTATTTCAACCCATATTTAAACTATCGAACATGAAAATTCACTCAATGGAGGCCTTACTTCGCTGGCAATCTGCAGACTTTGGCAATATTGACCCCGAAGATTTTATTCCTGTTGCTGAGTATATAGGGCTGATTATTCTGATTAGTGAATGGGTGCTTGATAAAACACTGGAACAGTATGCCGCTTGGCGAAAAAATGAGAAGGTTGATTTTCGCATTGCGTTGAATATTTCAGCATACCAATTAGATAAAGGCGATTACTTGATTGAGCTATTAAGACAAGC
>JAIELR010000180.1 GCA_019752835.1 Gammaproteobacteria bacterium
GCGGGGTAACAGATGGCGTATTAGTCGTACTAGTCACCACAACCGTGTTGCTCGCCGGGCTGGTCGATGGCGTGATAGGGAGCTTTGAATTGTTTGGCGATACCGGTAAGATGGCAGATGGCGTGCTAGTCGTACTGGTCACCACAACCGTATTGCTCGCCGGGTTGGTTAATGGCGTGATAGTAGGATGCACCGAGCTACTCGACGATGCTGGCAAGGTAGCAGCCGAACTGCTAGGGGTGCTTGTTACTACACTTACGGCCGTATTAATGGGTTCGGGACCTGTCGATTGAGGCATGGTTTTTGATGGCCATTCTACCCGAAGTTTTGTTGTCGTAACTGGTTTAGGGGTGATTAGTGAAGCATTGCTGTTGGCGCTTGATGTGCTTGTTTGAGCACTGGTCGACTCAGTAGTATTTGGCTTACTCGAATCTGATGTATCCTTTTGAATAGGCCCCGACGAGGACTCCATCGTATCTGGCGCTGAGGCACCTACCTGTTGAACAGGTCCTGAGGACTCCATGGTGTCCGGTGCTGAAGAGCCTACCGTAGCACTCACCACATCCGACATTGTGGTCTGTGGAACAGCATGAATATCGTCCGCAGAGGCATACTCATCGAGACTCTCATTGGCAGCAGCCTTTGGAAATTCTTGATCTCGTTGAATAGCAACAATTTGTGTGGCTGGAACCACCTCAATCCGACTGTTAGACTGATAGCTTAACTTGCTTTTATCCGATTTATCACCGGAATTACAAGCCGTCAGTATAAAACTACTCAGGACACAAACCAATAATGTTTTTTTCATTGTCCATAACACCCTAAGCCGTAAATGACCATCGCTCCATAGTAAAACAGCTAGAGAGAACTTGCAATCTATGCGACCTGCGCTGTAGTAGGGATCAGCCCCGTGCCGACCCGAAGACGGGCAACCACGGGGGGTTGCCCCTACAATCCGGGCGTAAATACAAACCCTTCTTCCGTTGCAACCACATCGAGCGGCACATCCCATATATCAATAGGAAGCGATGCGACGAGCTGACAAGTAAAAGCAGCACCCATAAAAAAGGGCCGTTTTTTTATCTTCCGCAACGGACTCAATGTCCGGTCATAATACCCCTTGCCCATCCCTAGTCGATACCCTTTTTCATCAAAGCCTAGGAGAGGGATAACAAGCAGATCAAGCTGGTCTGCAGCGTAAAGAGTAGAGGCCACCATGCAAGGCTCTGCGATACCATAAGCATTTAAATGCATAGTTGAATCTGGCGAATAAACAGCAAATCGCAATTTTTTTGCATCAAGAACAGGTAAGAATAATTGCTTGCCCTGTTTCCAAGCTAACTGATGCAAATTCGATAAATCCAGCTCCCCTTGCACAGCCATATAACTTGCTATCTTTGTCGCTGATTGCCAATAGGAGCTATTGACAATAAGCGCTGTGATGGCCTTGCTCGCTTGCTCACGGGCTACTGCGCTAAGTTGCGATCGTTGTAACTTTAATTGTTGGCGCAAACTCGTCTTACTTGCAGACATAGCCAAATACTCAAGGTGATGAGTTAGATAAAGCACGGCCCACTAAATCTTGCAAATGTACTAGACTATCATGAGCTGTTTCACGCTCATCGGTGACCGCTTGTTGCAATATGCGAAAATCATAAGCCGTATTTAATGCTGCTATTACTAATAATTGCTCAAATTCACCGGTTTTACTCGCCCCTCGCAATGTTTGTAATCGCTCAGCTAATTCCTTAGCGGCTAATTCAAGCTCCTGTTGCTTATCTTCTGGACAGCGAATAGTAAAACGTTTACCTAATAATAAAATAGAAACTTGACTAGATGAAGGCTGCATCGTCAACTCCAGCTTTTTCTACCGCTAATTCATCGACGATAGCTTGCGCATGTTGAATAGCGCGCAACTGCCCTTGTTGCAAAGCCTGATATTTGTGCTGTAATGTTGTATATTGCTCAAGCAATCGAGCATTTTCATCTTTAACCTCTTGATAAGATTGAATTAATTTTTTTACGTCCGTTTCAAGTTGCTCAAAGAAAATGGGCTCTAGTATTTTTGTCATTGTTATTGTCCTCTTATTAATAATGGAAATGGGTATATACCGCTCACAGTATAGATCTCTATTTTTAAGCTATGATATACTCCTTTCCCTATTTCTCAAATTAAAAAGCGAACAACAATGAATATTCCTAGTTACGATAACGTTAAGCAGGCTCTTGGCTCCGCTCCCAATTTAATTACTCCCGCAGAGCTGCATGGTATTTTATGTGGCTTAATTTGCTCTGGCCTTAAAAAACTCGACGAAAACAGCGCATCAGAAACATTAATGCTCGATCTGTCTCCCGAAACGGATACCAGCGAGATTAATCTTATCCTCAATAATTTATTTATTGGCACACAAAAGAAAATACAAGAATTTGAGCTGGATTTTTGGCTTTTACTCCCTGATGATGAATGTCCGCTGAGTGAACGAGCATATGAATTTGGGAAATGGTGCGAGGGCTTTATTTCAGGCATGGGCTTATCTGGCATTCCTCATAGTTATCAAGATCAAAGTGAAGTCGATGATATTTTGCACAAATTAAGCCAGGCCGCTCACATTGAGTTCGACGGCTTGGGCTATGATGACAGTGATGAAGAGCTGTTTATTCAGGTGACGGAATTTGTTCGTTTATCTGTATTTTCCGTCTATCAGGAGCTCGTTTTTGATAATGAGGGCGAAAGAGGTCAAAACGGCGGTCATCTGTTTTCATCGAATACATTGCATTAAATGTAGCCTGGATGCAGCGCAGCGGAATCCGGGGAAAGGAACTCTGTGAAATGTCATTCCCCGGATTCCGCTGCGCTGCATCCGGGCTACGAGATCATCCGGGCTACGAAATCATTGGACTCTTGTACTTTTTATATTTGGAGCATTTTTATGCAAGACTATGCGGCACGAAGACAACGCGTCCTGGATTATATAGGCAATGACGGTATCGCATTTATTTCCGCAGCGACCGAAATCGAGCGCGCAGGTGATACCACCTATTATTTTCGCCAAAATAGTAATTTTTACTACCTCACCGGCTTTACCGAACCCGAAGCCATATTAGTATTAGCGCCTGGCTATGCTGAGGGTGAGTTTTTACTCTTTAACCGTCCACGCGATCCACTGATGGAAATATGGAACGGGCGTCGAATTGGCCAAGAAGGTGCCTGCACAGAATTAGGCGCCGATAAGGCGTACCTCTTTGATGACTTTTATTCTCACTTACCCGAATTATTGGTCAATCGAAAACGTGTCTACTATCCCATTGGTCACGATCCTGTCGCGGATGAGTTACTCATAGACGCTATAAATACCCTGCGCAGCAAAGTTCGTTCGGGGGTGACTGTTCCCGAAGAATTTCACAATATCGAGCCTTTTATACACGAAATGCGTCTTAGAAAATCACCTGAAGAAGTTGCCTTGATGCGTAAAGCCGCAGACGCATCCGTTGCTGGTCATAAACGCGCAATGCAAGTCTGCCGTCCTGGCTTGTTTGAGTATGAGCTTGAAGCCGAATTGCTCTATGAATTTTATCGTCATGGTTGTCGAGCCCCAGCGTATTCCAGCATTATTGGAGGGGGTGAAAATGCTTGCATTCTGCATTATACAACCAATGACCATCGCCTTAATGATGGCGATTTAGTGCTCATGGATGCGGGCGGAGAATATGACTACTACGCGGCAGATATTACACGAACTATCCCGGTTAATGGTCGTTTCAGTGAACCCCAAAAGCAAATTTATGAGCTAGTATTAAAATCTCAACTGGCCGCTATCGACATGATACGCCCCGGTCTGCCTTTTTTTGATATTCAACGAGAAATTCAGCGCATTTTAACCGAAGGTTTAATTGGGCTAGGGATATTAGAAGGTGAGCTTGACGTTTTACTTAAAGAGCAAGCTATTAAACGTTTTTATATGCATAACTCAGGGCATTGGCTAGGCTTGGACACCCATGACGCTGGTGCTTACAAAATCAATCAAGCATGGCGCCCACTTGAGGTAGGCTTTGTACTGACCGTAGAACCCGGTTTGTATATTTCAGCTAACTCAGAAGGCGTCGATCCGAAGTGGTGGAATATAGGCGTACGTATTGAGGACGACGTATTAGTTACTGAAGCGGGCGCAGACGTGCTCACCAAAGATTTACCAAAACGGGTAGCGGATATTGAGGCGTTAATGGAAAAAAACTAGGAGATCATTATGAACAACGGCATAGTCACTAAAGCTTATGCGGCCCCAACAGCAAAACAGCCGCTGGCACCTTATTCATTCGAGCATCGCGAACTGAGAGATGAAGATGTGTTGATAGACATTGATTATTGTGGTGTTTGCCATTCAGATATACACCAGGTACGCAATGAATGGGGAGAAGGCTTCTTTCCCATGGTTCCGGGCCATGAAATTGTCGGTCATATTTCTCGCGTAGGTCCTAAAGTGCAGGCATTTAAGGTTGGAGATCTTGTCGGCGTCGGCTGTATGGTCGATTCATGCCGAACCTGCAACGCTTGTGAGCAAGACCTTGAACAATATTGCGAAAAGGGCTTTACCGGAACGTATAATTCAATGGACCGTAAAACTAAGGCGCCCACCCGTGGTGGATATGCCGATAAAATTGTGGTTGATCAATCATTTGTACTCCGTGTACCAGCCAATTTGCCTCTTTCTGCCGTAGCACCGCTTCTTTGTGCTGGTATCACCACCTACTCTCCTTTGCACCACTGGAAAGTGGGACCCGGACAGAAAGTCGGTATCGTCGGGTTAGGCGGCTTGGGCCATATGGGCGTAAAATTCGCTCATGCGATGGGCGCTCATACCGTTGTTCTAACACATTCAGCCAACAAACGTGACGATGCATTGCGATTAGGAGCAAATGAAATATTAGTTTCAAGCGATCCGGCTGAAATGAATAAACATAAGGGCAGCTTCGATTTATTACTCAGCACGATTTCCGCGCCCTATGACATCAATCAATACTTGGATTTATTAACCTTGAATGGCACGATGGTAGTGGTAGGCGTTCCCGAAAATGCTCTTCCATTAAATGCATTTCAACTGATAGGCAAACGCCGCCGCTTAGCAGGCTCCTTAATTGGCGGTATCGCTGAAACACAGGCAATGCTTGATTATTGTGGAAAACACAATATCACCTCAGATGTGGAAATCATTCCTATTCAAAAAATTAATGAGGCCTATGAGCGTATGCTCAAAAGTGATGTGCGTTATCGATTTGTGATTAATATGAAATCGCTGGCGTTGTAGTGAACGAAAACAACCGAAATTGAATTACTCAAAACGAAACGGTTTTTACCTTTATTTATCACTCAATTCTTAGGCGCTTTTAATGATAATACATTAGAGGCGCTGATGTTGTTACGGCAGGTTTGCTGAAAAGATTCAAAAAACATCGGGGTCGACGACATGATAAACTGAAGTATCAACTTCATCGGATATATAACCTTGATCATAATTTTTATCAGTTTCTTCAAGTTTATTTGCAAAAAAAGTATCGATCGAATTAACTAATGCTTTATTGTCCTTATTACTCTCTTTAGGCGATTGTGCAGAATTTGAAGCATCCTTGTGTACATCAACGTCAAGAAGTTGCCCATTCAGCTCTTGCTCAAGCACTTGATATTCAGGTAATTTATCTATGTCCTTCCGGCCAAAAAGTAACGCCTCGAAAACAACTTGAGCAGGCGCATCAACAACACATTGAGTTAAATAATCATCCACGGACATATTTTTCATTTTCGCAAGCTCAATAGGGAGCGTTTGAAGTTGCAAATGATGCTTCTTGCGGATCTCCACTATTTTAGATTCATAATTAGAGATATTAAGTAGACCTTTAAGTGTATCCGGTAATAATAAATCAATAGCCACAGCATAATAGCTTAATCCGAATTGCGCAGCCATTTCTGTCGGATTCTCTTTTAACAATTCTGACCAAACATGATCTAATGTTTCGCCAGTAAATGTAGTTAAAATATGGGTAGCTAGCTCCAGTGTCATCGGACCACAAGAGACTAGCCCTTCGTCTTCATAGTCGTGGCACTGCAGTTGATGCTCGGAAAGCCACACGTCCGCTATCGTGCCATCTTTCTTCAAGTCAGCGAGGGTATTATAACAATCAACTTTATCAGTTATGCCTAACGGATTGATGAGTAGCAATTTCCTCTCTTTAATTAAACCGCAAATGAAGTGATTTTTCGCACCGGGCTCTTTGCTGATAAACAAGGCTGGCCTATTTAGTCGAAGGCCTAACCTAATCAGCTGCCGCAGTTGTTTTTTGAATATATCAGTGTTATTATCATCTTTATCATCATCAAAAAGTACCCTGATACTTCTCGTTTGATTGGTAGCAAGTTGTAATAAGTAATGACACACTTGTGGGTGATACCAAGTCCTGAAATTGAGGTGTGAAGGCTCTCCGCCCTTTCCGAGGAAAATCTGAGTAGCTAAATTGACAATTGCTGCCTCTTCAGGTTTTGACACTTTGGATTGCTTGAATTTCGAAGCTATATCATTGAAATTAGGGGGATGCATTTCTTTATGACTTACCTCTTCCTTGGAACAACCCTCCAATGGTTCATCCTGAATCGCGTGCTCCTCATGCATTTCTTCTACTGAAACATCATTTTTTTTCTCTAATTTTTCAATATCTTTTGATAATTGCTGTTCCTTAATAAGATAATTTTCATTTGAAACTGAAAATCTATTTTGTTTCAGGTACTTCTTCAAACCATAATTAACGCCAGGAACTTCTAAAAGACCCTTGAAAAATTTAGAAATATAATCTACTATAATCTCAATAAAAAAAATTTCTTCATTATTTAGATTTCGATTTGAGTTGCCAAAATTTCCCCACTCTGGGAAATATCTTAAAATTAACTCCCAGCACTCTTCAAAGTACACTCTTGCATAAATGTTCCATTCCAAAAATTTTAAATTTTTGGGGAAATTGTGTTTATTTTCAAACGCGTAACAAGAACAGCTGATTTGTTCTAAAAGAAATTGAGGGAACTCGCTTTGCCATTTATGTAATAACACTCCTCGAACGAAAAGTACAAGCAGCCAAATTAATTTACCTCTTCTTCCATTTTGCTTATCGTAGTACTCTAAAACAAAAATATTTCTTGAAAAGAAAATTAACAATTTTTTTGTATCTTCAGAAGAAGGATTATCAATGTATTTATTAAAAACCTCATTATTTTTATCTACGATTCCGTGAGCGAACTCTCGCAAAAAATTAATGTAAAAACTTACAAGACGAGAAATTTCATTTGGGGAAATTTTATTTAAGTCCTTAACATATGCTCTTATCATTTTTTTTCTATCATCATCTTGCATATTTTTAAGTTGTCGTGGTATTTTTTCAGTTTTAGGATTAGCTGGAACTGATAATGAAATCAAGCCTAACAAACTCTTCATTATTAAATTATTGTCTTTAGCTACCTGAGCATCCTCTAGTGCGCTCTGAAATGCTGCATAAGCAATTTGTTTTTGGCTCCCCTTAATATTTTTTCTATCAGTATGCATAATAATATTAGCTTGCCATAGATGCCCAAGAGCTCGTTCTTTTTTGATACTTTGTTTAATTACTTTAGGAATTAAGTCATGAGGAATTAGAGAATTAGAATTACTTAATGCTCTTTCCCTAGGCATCTCAGTCAGATTAACTATAGCTCTCTGTTTTTTTTCAGAAGTGACCTTATTATGATTATTAGTATTATCGAGAAATGCTAAAGAGCTATTCATAGCATTCCTAAACGCTTCCATATTAAATAGAAATACAGCCAGCCGCTCATACATTTCGAAAACACTACGCCGATGAAAATCCCTTATGACTTGTAAAAAAGCACGGAGGTGATCAAGAATGCCACCCATGCTTGCTGGCATGGAATCACTAATAAGCATTACCCATGAGTGCTGAGGAAATAGAAACTTATCGGCAATACTGTCCAAATCACTATAGCGAGGGAGTACCGCGTGCGAAAGAGGACCTAAAATTTCTCTGATTTTAATGATTTTATTGAAAGACAGTTTCTCAGGTTGATTAAGTCCTTTTGGGCGGCGTTTATTGTTTTTTTCTAATTTGTCATATAATGCATTATATTTTTTGTCCTCTTTAGTTTTGGCATGTAAAAGCTCTATTATCGTGTTATTTTCTTTATCAAACCAATAAAATTTTCTTTCGTTTTTACATATAATATAGCAAAATGGCGAGTTAACGTTTATGGTATTCACATCGGGAAGCTCGT
>JAIELR010000019.1 GCA_019752835.1 Gammaproteobacteria bacterium
GCGTCATGTTGATATGGAATTTTTAGAGAATATGGGGTGATCTTTTTTTTTTAGCCTGAAAAACTAGAAGATCGAGTATAAGTATGGTCGTCCCTCACCTATTATCGACGAATTGCGCCAGAGCCCTGCCTGGGGAAAGGCTCTCGTGCCGCTATTAATCGATAGCTTACGTAAAGTGACCCTTGAGCGAAAAAAATTTGTATTAGTGCAAGTCAGGGATATCGGCGGTGTAGTGGCCACCGAATCGCTGCTTGGCGAGTTGATAGCATGCCTCTCACCCGATGCCGCTTCTGAAGTTTATGGCTTCGCCTGTGATGCCTTAAGCGAACTCGGTGCGGTGGCGGCTACACCCGTAGTACTAACGTTTTTAATAAGCGGCTTGCAGGATAGGGACGCCGAGGTTCGTCGCTTGGCCTGTCGCGTCCTGTGTGAATTCGGTGCGGCAGCGGCCACACCAGCGGTGTTAACGGCTTTAATAAGTTGCTTGCAGGATAGTGATTCCGAGGTTCGTGTCTTAGCCTGTGGCGCCTTGGGCGCGACAATGGCTACACCCAACATATTGGCAATTTTAATAAACGGCTTGCAGGATAGGGACGCCGAGGTTCGTCGCTTGGCCTGTCTCGTCTTGTGTGAGTTCGGTGCGGCAGCGGCCACACCAGCGGTGTTAGCGGCTTTAATAAGTTGCTTGCAGGATAGTGATTCCGAGGTTCGCGTCTTCGCCCTTAATGTTTTGGCTACGCTGGGTGCGCCAGCGGCTACCCCCGACATGTTGGCGGTCTTAATAAACGGCTTGCAGGATAATGCCTCTGTTCGTAGCTCAACCCATCGCGTCTTCTGTGAGTTCGGTGCGGCAGCAGCCACGCCAGCGGTGTTAGCGGCTTTAATAAGCTACTTGCAGGATAGTGATCCCGAGGTTCGCACCTCCGCCTTTGATGTTTTGGCTGCGCTGGGTGCGACAGCGGCTACCCCCGAGGTATTGGTTGCTATAATATGCGGCTTACGGGATGATAACAGTTATGTTCGCGCCTCTGCCTTTGATGCTTTGGGTGCACTGGGCGCGCTGGATGCGGCAGCAGTTGCGCCGGAGGTGCTAGCTACGCTAATAAGCGACTTGCTGGATGTTTACCTACGTGTCCGCCACTCAATCTGCATTGCTTTAAAAAAACAAATACAAGCTGCCCCGCATGCTGTGCCGTGGTTAGGAGTAGCCTTCGAAAAACTGATGCGTGACTTGGCGGTCGCGAGTGATAAGCGCTATCACCTTTTACTGCTCACGCAACTCACTGCCAAGCTGCCTGTTCCATCATGGTTACCGCATCTTTTTACGCTCTTAACCGCCTTTGAATCGTCAGACGAACTCTATGATTTTGCCCCATTGTTACTCGTTTGTTTGCAGACCGTGGAGGCAAAAGATATTGTCTTGCTCTGGTTAGCAGAAAGACTGCTTGAGGAGGAGCCTCCCGTAACAGCTATTGTTGCCATCAACACTTCTGAGCCGCTGCTTTGTCGTTTGATACGAGATAATTTCTCCTTAAGTCATGCTATACAAGCGTATGCTCTCCAGCATTATGCGACATTATATGGAATACAGAGCAGTTTTCCCTTTCCCTTGCTTCCGTTTGTCTTGTTTGCCCAAACGCCAACGGGGCATTATCCCGTTCGCAGGCTCAATCACCAAGGTCAGTTTATTCCCGATTGCACGGTTTATCTGAGCGAGCAAGAGATGAAGGTTCTCTTGGTTAGTGTAAGCAAAGGTCAAGAGAATATCGGCTTACCTTTACCATTAGCGCTTTTTTCATCGCAAGAAGAAAATGCTCTTCAGTCTGCACTTAACCCAACAACCGCTCCTGAAAAAGAGCTGCGCCGGAAACGAAAGAAAAACATACCACCACCGATGACTCAATTTATCTTTCCCCATACACCGGCTTTTAACTTTAAAGCTCAAGCTAAAAAAATAAACATCAATAAGATGTCAGCTATTGCTCATCAGTCTATTCATTCCTCAACCTCTCAACTCGGAGAAACCATGCAAAACTCAAACTATCCAGAAAGCAAACAAGCGTCTAAAGCGAAAAAAAAATCTCACAAAGAGAGCGTGTCATCAAATTCTTCAGGGCAACACAAGCATCAGGAAAAGCCGAATATTCAGCCAGAAAAGACCTCATCAGGGGCAAACGTTGCTTTACTTGAGTCACCCAATATGCTCTCAAAAGAAGCTGACGTGCTAGCGCGTCAAATGGCCTTACCTGCGCGTTGTGAGGATAAACCGTATTTGACTTGTGTAAAAATCGCTGCTTATCTGCAGCAACTTAAAATAAATAAAGAGTTTACGCCAGTGCTTAATGCTGAATATAAATTGCTTGAGGCGCAATTGTTGCATTTTATTCCTGAAGTGCCGCTCAGCCCGCCAACTTATGGGGATTTTGTGACATTGGTATTGATAGGTAATTCACACATCACCAAAGCGGTGCTCGAACGCTTATATGGTTTGTTGCAACAAAACGAACTGGATGGCGAGCCGCTTTTAGGCAGCATCCATCAAGCGCTAGCGCACATTTTAGCGAGTGGACAGCCTGTCAATAAAGATTTTTTATCGCCACTTATCGCCTATCTTTTAGAAAAAACGCTCGTCCTGCAAAACAGGGGGGAGCTTAACGCCGCCGGTGTGAATCAAGGATTGCAAAGCTTATATTACTTACTCACGCTGTTACAGCAACACTGTCAAGGAATCAGGCGTGAGCTATTAAAAAGCCTGAATGAAAATTTTGCGCAACTGGAAAAAAAACTGCCAAAAGACACCATCAAGAAGCACTACCCCGGCTATTATTTTTTATTACAACAATTACAGGCGCAGCGTCGTGCGCTTGAGCAATACAATAAACCCGTTTTGGATAACGCAGCGATTAAAAAGGAAAAGAAAACCAAGCTTGAGAAAGTAATTTTGGAACCTTTAAAAGGAACAATACAAATCGCGACTGGCGCTACCTTGCTGCTCAGCGTGATTTCTCTTGCTGTACTCACCTCGGGGATTACGACGTTTATGATTGGGTTGACAGCAAAAATATCCGGTGACTTAGCCTGGAAGGGGTTAAAGCGCTACGGGAAAGCAGCTGGAGCGGCGTATGATTTTTATAAATTGACGGCTGAAGAGAAACAAAAAGCCAGTCAAGCCTTAATGCAGCTGTGCGATAATTTAGATTTAGAGCGATTGCTCACACTGCAAAATCCGTCAGAAGCGGCAGAAATTGTTAACCAATTAAGCCATTTTTTATGCTACTACTCGCTACCACAAGCGCATCCCTTGGTTGGGTTGGTGTCATCCGTGTTGAAAAAATTATACAGCACAAAATTCACCTCTCGTTCAATAAGTGCAAGCTGTGATAGCACCTTACAGCGGTTCATATTACAACGAAGTGATAGTTTATCGCGAGCAGGGTATAACGCGTTTGCACCGTTAATGGATAGGAATACCGGTGAACCACAATTGGCCGTTTATGCGTCAAGGTTACTCTCCTTGCCCGAGAGTACATTGACAAAATATCAGTCATACACTCACTGTTTACCGAATGAAAAAGAGCGTTTTTTGCCCCAGGACGAAAAAGAAAAGCGGAATTTTAAGCGTTTAAAAACCTTGGAAAAGCATATGCTGTCCTTAACCGAAAAGAAGGCGGAAACTAGCCAGATGGACGAAGTCATTGAACTGCAAGTCAATTGTGAGCCCTGTTGGCATAACGCCTTTCCGATGGAAAAGGATTTTCTGGATGCTATCAGAAGCCTCAGCGATGCGTTAATCAATCCGCCAGATTCTTTAACGGCAAAAGAGCAATGTCGGAGCCAATGGAAGCAATATGAAACCCACAATGTTCACTTAACGCATAACCGCTATCCTTACTCCAATTGGAGCCAAATGTTAAAGGCAGAGTTGGATTTTCTCCTGAATGTATCTTCCGCTATTCAGGCACTGTTAAAAACGAAGTTGTCTGTTGCCTCACCTTCTTCATCCAGCATGATAAAAGCCAAAGATATGACTGTTCAAGAGCAAAAAAATATAGAAGATGAGATTATCCTTCCCCCTAATGTTTCAATAGAGGATATTATTGGTACCCACAAAGCAATCAGACATACCCAGGTTGACATTGCAAAACGCTGTCAGGACGAGGGAGTGACGCTTCCCTCAGTGGTCGAGGCGGAAGAAATGAACGTTACTTACCAGCTTAATCAAAAAACCAAGGTGGGCGTTCCCAATCCCGGCTCAGCATTTGGGCAATTTGCGCCTCGTGCTGCTTCAGCTCCATTAGACATATCTAACGAAAAGGGAGTTATTTACGAAAAAATCCAAGATAATCGTCATCTTATTAAGTTCGATCACGACGAGTTAAGATTAGGGAAAGCAAAGAGCGCGCTGTTCCAGCAAATAATTAAGACTCAAGCGACAGATGCTGATGGATATATCGACAATTCTCTGGTTATGGATGAGGATGACATTATCAGCGTAGCCTTTAAGCGAGAGAAGGCGGCAAAAAATTTTGAAGCGATGTTGTGCCAGGAGGTCTGTCGCATAAAAGCAGAAGCCTCAAGCTCGCTACTCCCCCAGGGGTAACTCCATTATTGCGTGTCGGTCAAGGTGGTAGTGGAGAAGAAAGAAAACACAATAGTCATGCGCCAGACTCGTGGGTAATTCACGGGTCAATACAGGCCACAAGTATTTATGCGCATCTTATTACCGTGATTGGTGCTCAGCACGTTCATTATGCCAGTCCGTCAGAGGCAGCTAAGCTGGCGGCTGAGATTGCTGCTCTTTTTGAGCAGCCAGAGAAGCTCAAGGAAATCATCACGTCAATTGATGTTCATCTAAGTAAGACGTATCGAGAGGACCTCAGTCTGCCGTATTCGTTACAGAATTCAAGCATGGCAACGCTAGATGAGTGTTACATTGAATTAACGTTGATTAGTCAACAGGAGCAAGAGACGCATGAAAGTGCCTTTAAGCATAACAAGGTAGCGCCAGATTATGAGCAGCTGTACCATCAGGAGGCTCCTATCCAGGTAAGTGAACTCTGGAAACCGGAGGCCTATACGCATGTTGTTAGACAGACGAGGGAACCACAGGGTTTATCCAAACCGCCATATCGCCTTGCAATACGGGGGGCAGCAGGAATGGGCAAAACCACGCTACTTCGCAGTCTTGCGGCGCAATGGGGGAAGAGGCGTGAGGAGGAAAACGCTTCATCCAATATCATCATCAAGCACACCCTTGACCTCACGCACTGGCGTGAGCAATTTCATCTTCTGCTTCATATACCCCTGCGTGATTTGTTAACCTATGAGCCCATCGAAGAAGTGGCAGGTACGCTCTCTCGTCGCGAAAAAATGCTCGCTACTTGGCTAAGTTCACACTATCCAAATTTAAATCAACAGGAATTTATTGTTCTTATGCTGTGCTTAACGCGGCCGCAGGAGGTTCATCGCGTCTTGCCAGGTCGGGTGCTTTTACTGCTCGATGGTCTGGATGAAGTCAGCGGATTATTAGAAGAACCTAACGCGTTGTCTGGTCAGAATTTAGAGGCGCATCACGTAGCTGAAAAACGACATCATGAGCAACGACAGGAGCTGCTCCTGACTCTCTTGGGGTATGACCATTGGCTATTGACAACGCGTCCTCATACCGCAGAGCATCCAAAGTTAAGTGGTGCCACGCACCATTTGGCCTTGACTGGATTTTCCGTCGCCCAAATGAGCCAATATGTTGAGCGATTTTGCACTACGCTGGGACCGCAGGAAAATGGCTCAAAAAATACAAGGGATGTGATGAACTGGCTCAAGCAGCCTGCTTTGCGAGTTTTAGCCCAAGTGCCTTTGCAACTTGAATTGCTGTGCAGTGTGGCACTTGACACATTAGCCCAGCAGAAACCCTTATCTCAATCAGGTCAGGGCAGTGATTTAACCCAATTATATACTCGAATGCTTGTAGTGCTTTGTCGACGATATCTGGCAAAATTTCCTGAGTTACTTTTGCCAGGAGAAAAGGCCTATCTTGCCTGTTTACCTGAAAAAATCTTGTTATTGCGTTGTCGAGATGCGCTCAATTGGCTGTCAGCTTGCGCCTTGGAGGCCATGCAAAGGCAACAAGTGGTTTGGCGGGTCTCGTCTTTCCGCAATGCCCCGTCTTTTAGCGCGAAAGAAAAAGATTTGCAGACTTTAAAAGGCCTTCAGCAACTTGAAGCCGCGTTTGACCATTTTGGTTTACTGGCGCCGATGGGCATCAAAAAGCCGAATCCACTTGAACAAGACTATTATTTTCAACACTTAACTTATCAAGAATTTTAGCCGCCTGGGCGCTGGCAAGAAAACTCATGACGTGTGCACCCGAGGAACGACCCGCGATAATTAAACGCCTTCAAGCCTCTTTTTATTATCGGATGCAAGTCTTCTTGGTGAGCCTGTTAAGCGAGCCAACCATTTTTTCATTTTTCTTTACGCCTGAAGAAAATCAACAGCGCCGCACGGTGATGCATGCGGTATTGCGTCCGGCATGGGAAGCCTTTTTGGGAGAGAAAGGCCACTTGTCGTGGAGGTCTGGCTTTGGCCATGCTGGTTGTTTACTGGCGGCTACCTTAAGTGATTTAACCGCCCCGCTAGATGACTGCGCTACGTTAATCCATGCATGTATGCAGGTGTTAGTGCGCTACATTGATGCTGAGATTGAAAAGGGACAGTCTTCATTCTATTTTTCTGGCCCCCTCGAACTTTCCTATTCGCCCCTTTTAGCAACGCCGCAGATAAGGGGTTGTTTAGAGGAAAAGTGGCGCGCGTATCCTCAATATTTGCTCCGTTGGATAGGACGCTTGAGATGTCCGATTCCATCGTTTTTAGAGCAAAAAATAGAGGAAGCGAGTCGACCTCATGCCGACAGCACAATGCGACTAGCCGCCGCCAGAACAATTGGGCGTCGTGGCAGGTACGCTAGTGAAGCGCTTCAGCTTAAACTTATCGATTTGCTCAAAGACGATGAGGCTGTTGTCCGACAAGAGGTTGCCATGACGATTGAGCGCCTCGGCAAACATACCAGCGAAGCTTTTCAGCTTAAACTCATCGACTTACTTCTAAACAGCGAGACAATTGTCCGGCAAGCGGCTGCCGTAGCGATATTGTGCCTCGACAAGTATACTAGCGAAGCTTTTCAGCTTAAACTCATCGGCTTACTTCTAAACAGCGAGACAATTGTCCGGCAAGCAGCCGCCCTGTCGATTAAGCGCCTCGGTAAACATGCCAGCGAAGCTTTTCAGGCGCAACTCGTGGCATTGCTGAACAATGATAATGACGCTGTCCAAGAAGCTGCGGTGGCTGCCATTATCTGGCTGGGTCATTACGCGAGTGAAACAACCAAAAGCGCGCTTGCGCATTACCGCCAACGCCCCCAGAATGAAAATAACCCGTCTTTCTCCCCTGCTTTTTAAAAGAGCCGTTAGGGTTTATTGCCACAAAACAGCTCGAACGTACATATATGGACTCCTCGGTTCCCCTCAGGTAATTTAAGAGGGGGTAACCTGAAAAGTAAACCACCCACCGAAGGAGTCCACGATGGCTATAGTAACATTAGGTATTGATTTGGCAAAAAACCGTCATTTTTGTAAGAGGACCGGAAAATTATTGCAAGAAGGCTGGAAAATGATTTTTTCTTATCTACTTTATTAAAGATAAGAAAACCTGTGGTGACAAAGTGTTATCGGTTTTTTCAGAAATGAGGCATTATAATCTAGATTATTATTTTTATAAATCAATGTGCTTTTATGCTTTAATTCTATTGCTAGCGCACTGGAAAAGTAGAAAAATGACACAAGTAAACCGGAAAAATAAACCTCCACGTTAAGTAGAATTTCTCTTCCTCAAGCGTAAGTAAATAGTCCGAAACACCAGTCGAACCCTGTGTAGGATAGGTTATTACGGCGGATGCAGCTTGGCAGATTGTGCTCATCTAATAAAACAATCTTGAGCCATTAGCTAAAATATTCCATTTTACTTGCAATAATTCCAGTTTGCTTCCAAAAACGACAAAAACGCTTATCATTTCTGATAATGGTTATTTTAAGCAGTATGTGTTTTGGCAGTCATATCTACTCCAATTGCCCGCATGACGGCAAGCATCGTTTTAAGCGTTGGATTACCGTTGGCGCTAAATGAGCGATAGAGTTGTTCTCTGGATAACCCTGTTTCATGAGCTATTTCTGCC
>JAIELR010000022.1 GCA_019752835.1 Gammaproteobacteria bacterium
ACAAAGCTTTAAACACCTCGAGCAGATGAATGGCGCCAATAGCCCGGTAGCGCTTGCATATGAAAAAATCATGAAGCCTGGGCTTATCGATAAACCCATAAGTAGCCTAAGTTATCTTGATATTGAGTTTGACAAAAAAATTGAAGACTGTCTTAAACCTATTCAGCGCTATATTAATAAGATTGATGCTAAAATCACGAATCCAAGAAAAACTTTCTATGCTTTTGAACTACGCGCCAGATTGATTGAATTACTCGAGCCAGCGCAACGGAATCGACTAGAGCTGGTGACAATGGCGGACCTCACGCTTTATATCAGCGATCTATTGGAAAGTGAAAAAATCATTGCGTTATTCATTAAAAATGAGTTTGAAAATCCAGCAGCACTGGATAATAAAGCAATTTTTGAAGAAAAAGAATGTGGTGTTATGGTAGAGGCCATTAGGGAACAACTTGAAGTTATACAAGAACCTCAAGATTTATTGGATGAAATAGATGAAGACTTAAACTTACCTATTACGGACCTGCAGAAAGTTAAGCGTGATTATGAGGAATTAGCTGCTAACAATGCTATGCATGTGGCTTTGACCTATTATCAGTACTTAGCTTTTTATGACGACAAAAAAGCCGATTATCCTGATCTAATTAAGAAACAAGCAATAAAAGACGAAAAAGAAGAACTCGCTAGTCAATTCAAATCATTGGATGTTGACCTCAATGCGATACTAAATAAAAAGGAAATAAATGCTAATGATTTAGCAATTTTATATATAAAGCTGACATTTGGAACGCCAGACGAAAAAGAGGCTATTTACACAGCTATGAAAGGCGTCACCACCATACACACCTTAATTAACAATCATTTCGAGTCATTGAAGGAACCCACAGGATTAAAAGGTGAATTAGTGCTCAAAGATGATGCCCTCTGCGAAGCAAGTTTGTGCCTTGAAATGCTTACAATGTTGTATAATCATGCAAAAGAACACGAACTTGACCTTGATCTCCGACCAATTGCTATGCCACAAATGCCTACTCTTATTGGAAAGGCTCAAATAGATTTGATTAATAAAATTCGTTTATTAAATAAAAGCCAACCATTAGCATCAGGGTATGGGAAACTGACTCAAGTTTATACGCTATCTAAGTTGGCCAATTCTATCCAACTCGAATCTGGGCAAGCCAAATCTACCGGCACCAAGTATCTTTATGAAGATGCATACTTTGCTGAATTGCTACATACTAAAAACACAACGCCATCTGTAACAAAAAACATTGTTGACAATATTGTGATCAATCAAATCAAGGGTGATACTGGTGAGAGTTATATAACTTATATGGAGCCAAAACTTGAAAAACTGAAAAACTCAGCACAGGAAAATGAATATCAAAGCGATTATCTAACGAAAATATCAGATAAAAATAAGCTCAATGCGCAAGCATTACTACCAGACGAAGGTAAGGAGCACAAAGTCCGCGATAAAAATCAGTTAGAGGAGCTCTCGATAGAGACTTATGCTGTACTCAAAGTGCTCAATGAGTTTAATGTGAAAGCCGTCAAGCTGCTTGATAAAAATGATAATGTGAGCCAATTATTGTCGGCAAGGGAGTTTAATGATTTATCTGGGTTTGCAGAAAATATTCAGAACGAAGACTTGTCCTTGAATGCACTTAACTCTATAAAAGGAACACCTCTCTTCAACGTTCAAGAGCGGCTTAATTTTTATCGAGGTCAGGCAAAATCGTATGACCGTGAGCAATTGGCCGTTAGAATAGATGCTGAAAAGGAAAGAAAAGACTCATATAAAGAAGTTTTGAAACCAAGATCGAAACTTGCTCTTGATGCAACGGCTCACTTCTATCAAGTAATACCGTTATTGGGTCAAATTATCGCTAAAATTGCCGAGTTCGTGGAAAAACGTCAACGAAAATCTGAACGTAGAGCAGAAATCGTTGCTGAAGCTTCAGATGGTAATAACGATCTTTTACAGTCAGACGACGACGTAGAAAGCGTTATGCAACAGCCTCAGGCACCCAAACCTGAAAGAAAAGGCATACTCTTAGCGGAAGACAAAAAAGAATACGGTGAGAAGATACTTAAAGGATATAGTCGTCTGTATCAACCTGTGCAAGATACAAGCATACCCGCTGCAGTCAATCCGACAGTAAATGATGTTAGAGAAGAACGTAGATATAGTTTTTAATCGGCATTGTAACGAGCCCCTCGCCTTTGGCAGGGGCTCTAATTTGGACTTTCCCTGTGACCCCACAAGAGCAAAAAACAACATTCTCTTTGGCATGCATTTATGCCTTCCGCATGCTGGGCCTGTTCATGATTTTACCCATTTTTAGTCTGTATGCCCCTACATTAAACCACGCCACCCCTACCTTGATAGGTATCGCACTCGGCATTTATGGGCTGACTCAGGCAACATTCCAAATTCCATTTGCCATGATCTCTGATCGCATTGGCCGCAAACCCGTCATTCTAATGGGTCTCCTCTTATTTATTGTAGGTAGCATTATTGCCGCCCTTAGCAACGATATCATTTGGATTATCGTTGGCCGCGCTATTCAAGGTGCTGGCGCCATAGGAAGTACATTGATTGCCCTGGTGGCTGATAACACCAAAGAAGAAAACCGATTAAAAGCCATGGCTATCGTCGGCATGACCATTGGTTTATCCTTTATGATTGCCATGGTGTTAGGCTCTGTTATTCAACCATTTATTGGCTTATCGGGCATTTTTTGGTTAACGGCGTTCCTGGCAAGCATTGCCATTATTATCCTGTATTATGGAGTCCCCACCCCACGCTATCGTGGCATTCATCGCGACAGTGAGCCCGTTCTAGGTCAATTTACGCGCATACTAGCCAATCAGCAATTATTGCGTTTAAATGTAGGTATTTTTTCACTGCACGCCATCTTAATGGCTCTTTTTATCGTTCTTCCGCTTATGTTGGTCCACACCACAGCACAGCTTGGAGAGGCGCAACAATGGAAAATATACTTACCCACCTTGCTTGTTGCTGTCGTGCTTATATTACCTTTCGTTATGATCGCAGAAAAAAAACGTTTAATAAAACCACTCTATATTATCGCTATTTTATTACTAGGGCTTACTCAACCCTTGTTTTTTATCTTTAAATCTACACTACTAGGCTTGAGTTTAACGCTCTGTCTTTTTTTCACTGCCTTTACTTTTTTGGAGTCCTGTCTACCATCCCTAGTTTCTAAAATTGCACCGGCAGGCAATAAAGGAACAGCAATGGGCATTTATTCCAGTGCACAATTTTTAGGCATTTTTGTGGGCGCCTCCCTGGGCGGTTTACTCTATAAGCACTTTGGCCTCATAGGCTTATTTTTATTTTGCACGACTATGGCTGTTGTTTGGCTTGTATTGGCGATAACCATGAAAAACCCACCTTATTTGAGTAGCAAAATCATTGCTGTTTCAGTCGCCAATGATCCCGCTGCCATTCGAGCATTAGAGGCAAGCTTCTTGAAGAAACCAGGAGTTAGCGAAGTTATGATCTGTCCTGATGAGCAAGTCGCTTATTTAAAGATTGATCGAAAAATTTACGTTGAATAAATGGTAGGGGCACCCCCTGTGGTTGCCCAAAGGTGGGCGGCCACGGGGGGCCGCCCCTACAACAGCCTTCGAGCGCTTCATCCAGGCTCTTTGCTTCACCTCACCCGCAACTGAACAAATTCTGGACAATTCATTATTCTTTACCATACTTAACACGAGGGTCTGTTAACACCGACTCACAATTTACCTTTTCGAAGGAAACGTGTCATGAAAGGTTTATATACGTGTTTAGTTACAGCTGTTCTAACCTTTATTTTTTCAAGCTCTGTTTTTGCAACGAGCTATGGTTTCCCATCGCAAATTCCCTCACGCGGCGTCAGCGTCTTCATTTTTAATCCCCATATAACCAAATGGGCCGTTTATGATGAAGAAGGTGAGTTAATAAAAACAGGACAGGGCTCAGGCGGTCGAAACTACTGCCCCGATATACATCGACGTTGCCACACACCCGTGGGGACCTTCCGTGTTTATGCGCAAGAGGGCTCCTGGTGCAAATCCAAAAAATTCCCTGTCGGTAGAGGCGGCGCACCCATGCCCTACTGTAACTATTTTCATGGCGGTTTTGCTGTCCATGGTTCTTATGAAGTGCGCAGCTATAATGCCAGTCATGGCTGCATACGGGTTTATCCTGCCGATGCAAAATGGTTGCAAAGTATTCTACACCCTGGTTCTATCGTAATAGTAAAACCTTACTAGGACCTGTTGAATTTTTTGAAAATACCCCCATTAGGTTCAAGTAACTTATTTTAATACCCTAATGGGAGAAAGCATTGGAACAATTTCACGGTACAACCATTGTTTGTGTACGTCGCCCTGATAAAGTAGTCATTGGTGGCGACGGTCAAGTGACCCTTGGCTCTATTGTACTTAAAGGGAATGCCCGTAAAGTTCGCCGCTTATATAATGGGAAAGTCATTGCTGGCTTTGCTGGCGGCACGGCTGATGCATTCACACTCTTTGAACGCTTCGAGGCCAAATTAGAAACCTATCAAGGTAATCTGACACGTGCCGCTGTTGAGCTAGCCAAAGACTGGCGTACCGATCGCATGTTACGCAGACTTGAAGCTTTGCTTGCAGTCGCCGATAGCAAAACGTCCCTCATCATTACCGGAAATGGCGATGTCGTTGAGCCAGAAGATAATTTGATTGCCATAGGCTCAGGTGGGCCCTACGCTCAGTCAGCTGCCCGTGCCTTAATGGATAATACGCCCTTAGATGCACGCGCGATTGTTGAGAAAAGTCTAAAAATTGCTAGTGATATTTGCATTTATACGAATCAAAATCACGTGATTGAAGAGCTTGAAACAAGCGAATCTCTTTAAAAAACCAACCTATAAGTGAAGACGAAATAATGCCAGCTGCCAATACAAGTCTCGATCAAGAACTCTTTATAACGCCCATGACCCCGCGTGAAATTGTCGCTGAACTGGATAAATACATTATCGGACAAGAAGACGCAAAACGTGCAGTTGCCATTGCTTTTCGTAGCCGATGGCGCCGCATGCAGATAGATGATGCGGATATGCGCTCAGAAATCACGCCCAAAAATATCATGATGATAGGCCCCACCGGTGTTGGTAAAACAGAAATAGCCAGACGTCTGGCAAAACTCGCGAATGCGCCTTTTCTCAAAATCGAAGCCACCAAATTTACTGAAGTGGGTTATGTCGGCCGTGATGTTGAGTCCATTATTCGTGAACTCACCGAAACTGCCATGAAAAATACGCGGGAACAAGAAGTCGAAAAATTGAAGTCACTTGCTAATGAAGCTGCTGAAGAGCGTATTTTAGATGCATTGCTGCCGCCAGCGCCAGATCTAGCCGACGATCAAGATTCCGCTGAGATGGCAGAGTCGCCTGATTTTAGTAGCCTCTTGGGTGAGGTCTCACCACCTAAAAAAATGAAAAAACGTAAAGATAGTGCTGCGCGCCAACGCTTTCGCAAAAAATTACGTGAAGGTCTTCTTGAAGAAACAGAAGTAGATATTAGTATTTCGGCTAATACCATTGGTGTTGAAATCATGGCGCCCCCTGGCATGGAAGAAATGACTAACCAATTGCAAACTATGTTTCAGAACCTCAATACCGATCGTATGAAAACGCGTCGTTTAAAAATCAAAGATGCTCTCAAAATTTTACGTGAAGAGGAAGCTGCAAAACTAGTCAATGAAGAAGACTTGCGTGAGCGAGCTATTCGCAGCGTCGAAGAGCAAGGCATCGTCTTTATTGATGAGTTAGACAAAATTGCAAGACGTTCTGATCAAGTTGGTGGTGGAGATGTGTCACGTGAGGGCGTGCAACGTGATTTACTGCCCTTGATTGAAGGCTGCACCGTCACCACGAAATATGGTCCCGTTAATACCGATCATATTTTGTTTATTACGTCCGGCGCCTTTCATCATGTGAAACCCTCCGATCTTATTGCCGAATTACAGGGTCGTTTACCCATTCGTGTTGAGTTAAAAGCATTAACGGTAGGTGATTTTATTCGTATCCTCACCGAACCCCAGGCATCATTAACTAAACAATATACCGCCCTATTAGACACAGAAAATACGGATCTAAGTTTCGATGAAACAGCTATACGCCGCATTGCTGAAATTGCTTGGCATGTGAATGAAACCACTGAAAATATTGGTGCGCGCCGTTTACATACCGTGCTCGAACGTTTGCTTGAAAAAATTTCCTTTGAGGCCTGTGATAATGCGGATGGTCGATTTAAGATAGATGATGTCTATGTAAATCAGCAATTACAGTATTTGTTGAAAGATCAGGATTTGAGTCATTATATACTGTAATTTTGTGTGTATTTATAATACGGTATCCATACCCATTTTTAAACGGCGTCATCCTGTGCGAACGCCGCGAAAAGTGGTGATAAATGAATTAAAATAGATACGGCGAGAGACACAGGAGCCAAATGGAAATAATGAAAAAGTAAATGGATCTGCTGAAAGCGCGCAATATTAGTGCTCATCACAGAGACCAACCTTGATTTTTTCAAGATCTCCCATTTGGATTCCGTATCTCCAGCCGTATGAAGCCTTGTTGTCTTATCAATTATCCAACGCGGCTTCCGTACGGAAAGTCCATATATGACGCCGTTATTTTTTATGTTGCAGTGACCTCCCGAGATCTACGCATAGGTTAGCTCTCATGGCGAAACGAAAAGAAAACCAACGGAACCCCCATGCCCACACCCATAAGCCTCCATCTCCACCAAAAAACACACACCCTCGACATTGAATTTGATGACGGGCAATCATTCTCACTTTCGTGCGAATATTTGCGTGTTTTTTCACCCTCAGCCGAAGTTCGAGGCCACGGCGCTGGCCCAGGTAAATTGCAAACAGGCAAAAGCTGTGTCACTATTCTCGCTATTGAGCCTATCGGCAATTATGCTGTCAAATTGATTTTTGACGACGGTCATCGCACCGGCATTTATTCATGGGAGTGGCTTTATGACCTTGGCGTACATCAAACACGCTATTGGCAAGACTACCTCAACCGACTGACACAGGCAGGAGCAAGCCGTGAACCTGAAGAAAAAAAATGATCAAGATTCCAAGGAACCCACCACCCATTTTGGCTTTCAAGATGTTCCTACCTCGAAAAAAGCCCATAAAGTTGCCGAGGTTTTCCATTCAGTAGCCGATAATTATGATTTGATGAATGACTTAATGTCACTGGGCATTCATCGCCTTTGGAAAAAAACAACCATTCATTTGAGCGGTGTTCGTACCGGTCAAAAAGTACTGGATATTGCAGGTGGCACTGGTGATTTAGCAAAAGCATTCAGTAAAGCAGTTGGAAATACCGGCTTAGTGATTCTTTCAGATATCAATGCATCAATGCTAGCTCGTGGCCGCGATCGTCTCCTCGATAATGGCATAACCCATCCCGTGCATTATGTCCAAGCCAATGCAGAAACCCTGCCCTTTCCTGACGCTTATTTTGATTGTGTCACCATTGCCTTTGGACTACGTAATGTCACCCACAAAGAAAAAGCGCTTGCGTCTATGCAACGCATTATCAAACCAGGCGGCAAATTGATGGTATTGGAATTTTCGAAACCGCTATACAAACCTCTCGAAAAAATTTACGATGCCTATTCTTTTTCAATTTTACCCCGTTTAGGTAAAATGATTGCAAACGATGAAGCGAGCTATCGCTATCTCGCCGAATCAATTCGAATGCACCCTGATCAAGAAACGCTGAAAAACATGATATTAACTGCTGGTTTTGACGCATGTCGAGTTCATCATTTCTCAGGTGGAATTGTGGCATTGCATATAGGCATAAATTATTGATGAAAACTTATTTTTTATCGCTATTAGAAACATTGATCAACGGCTATATCGAACTTGATCCTTATTCAGCGCATTTGCGACAATCTTTATTCAATAAAACCATCGCCATTCATGCCCGCGAATTACCTTTTCCGTTATATTTTCACTTTACTCAAGAACGTATTAGATTGCTTTCTGTAGGGGGAGGTCCCCGTGCCTACCCGAAGACGGGCAACCACGGGGGGATTGCCCCTACAACAGCCTCCCAAGACACGGGCAACCACGGGGGGATTGCCCCTACAAC
>JAIELR010000127.1 GCA_019752835.1 Gammaproteobacteria bacterium
TATGAAAAAAATAGCAACACCTGTTGCATGATGTAATATTAGGCACCAAGCGAGTAAACAGGCTGCATGACTGCGACTATTTTTGACTTCTTTATGACCTAAATCAGCGCAAAAAAGGCAAAAAAACCATAGCCATGAGAGAGCGCTCTCAAAAAACCGATAGCCAAGGGGCATTAAACCCACCGCTCATTGACTCACACGCCACGTTGAGGTAAAATTTCCCCATCGTTAACAGGGAAAATAAGGAGTATATTATGTACAATGGATTTTCAATCCTCGACAAAAGCAAACTTAAACTACTTGAATCCAACCGCGTTGTGGTGCGAATCTGGACATCCGGCTCAAATCCCCTCACTCCTGGGCACTCTGTTGGACATGTGTCATTAGAAATTCCAGGTCGTAATATTTATTTAAGTCTGTGGCCTTATCAGGGTAAGTATGATGAGGATGCAGGAATCTATACCATTTTGCCCGCCAGGGAAAGTGAAGGCAGTGGGCTCATTAAAGGGGTTTCCAGTGAAGATTTATCCTCCTTTACTTTTGAAAAAGACCTTGATTTTGAAGGGCGTAAGCCTGAAATTACGCTATGCCTTTACACCCTTTCGGTGTCTGATATGGTTCAAAAATATGACGACTTTCTTAAAACGCCGGGGGGAAAGCGATGGAGCCTCTTAGGATTTAAAGATTCGGCCAGTTGTGCCAGTGCCGCTTGGGACATTTTAGTGGTCGGAAACATTCGCGCGTTAATTTCAGCCCCGAAAGATATTATCACCTCGAGTCGCGGCGGCTCTGCTGCCAGCGCGGCCTTTTTTTCAGGAAATTACCAAGGTGGCTCAAAAGGCTCATCCCTGTTTGCCGCAGAGTTATTGCTGGCACCCGTCATTAAAAGCCCGGATGCATTATCCTTAACGTTGAAAGAAGCAAAAAAATTGGAACTGGCAAAAGAGCCATTACTCCAGCACTTAACTTACGACGATGAAACGCTGCTCGAGGCGCCCTCAGCTCAAGTCAACAATAACAACAACAATAATGCAGCAAGATTGGAACAATAATCATCATCACCCCATCCTCCTCTCCATTAAAGGAACGGTAATGGGGTGACCCTTTTCCCATTCACGTCGTTTTCAGCCTAATGGAGTACAAAAAAGGCTTCAAATGGTCTAAGCAGTCTCTGTGCTCGCGCCACCAAAACAAGTAAAGAAACTCGCGTGCACAAGATAAGATATAAGAGGAAGGAATGCCATGCCCCTCACTGACGATGATATCATCCAAGCGATTTTAGCGAGCGCCCGAGAGCACAATCAAATTGGCGGTTTACTGGGAACACCCTCTCAGCCCATTGGTGCGCATTTTGTGCAATTGGTGTTGACGCCGCCGGATAAAAAACCGTCCATTGAACAATTGAGTATCGAGGAAAATCATCATGATGCGCCCTCGCTCGCGCTGGATGATTTATTCACCCTTGACCGTGAGCCCGCCTTTACTTCCTGTCGGCAATTGCTTTGGGGTAGGGCGGGCTCTGGGAAAAGCATTCTTTGCCAGTACATTAGCTGGTGTTTTGCGCAAGAACTACCTCTTTATCCTCAGTGGAAAAAACACATCCACGTGATATTACCGATTCGTTTGAAACATTTAACGTTACCCGATTATGAAAAATATTTTCAGGCAAACAGCCTCTACGCCGCTATAGCAAGCGTCTTCTATTTGGAAATATTAAACCTCACACAGCGCCAAGCCTTGATTAGAAAAGTCGGCAATGAAAAGCAAGCCATGGAGGAAAGCATTCACCTTATCCAAGCCTGGCTCATCAATAAAAATCCTCACATTCTCCTCCTGCTGGATGGGCTCGATGAAGTTATTGGCCATCTAACCCAAAAAACACCGCTTGCCAAGGCGCTGCGCACCCTTTATCAACACCCCTCTATTTTGTTAACTTCACGCCCCTTAGCCGAAATTCAACAAACTTTTGAGCAAAAACAACAAGCCTTGGGTGGCCCTTTTCAGCGAGCTCTGGAGAATAAAGGGTTTAATCTCTACAGTATTCGACGCTATATTCACCGTTGTTTTGAACAAGAAAAACCCGCCGTGGGCTTAGAAATCGCCCTTTCACGCAACGAAGCGTCACCTATCGACCTGGGCCCTGGCCAACCGCTGTTTAATTACCTCACGAGCAGTGCAACGCTTCTTGAACTGGCTAAAATACCACTTTTGCTGCGTTTATTTTGCTATTTGTGGCAATCCAGTACCCTGGAAAACAAGGTCAACCAACACTGGCTAGAAGGCTATACCCCGTTATATCAACAATTAACCGCTGCCTTTCTTCGTTATCATTACGAAACTGAGCAACCGGGTTATTTTAATCATCAACCCGACAATAAGATTAACGACACCCTTGTGGCGCACTATGCCGCGTCAATGCGTTTTTTGTATGCACTGACCTATCACAGCTTTATTGGCGCCTCTAACGCCGTCTTGATTGAGCCTAACGTACTTAAAAAATTACTGGATACTCCCTGCTATCAGTCGATTGATTTTGTGCGAAACATCCAACCCTTGGGGTTTCTAGCGCCTGTGGAAAAAAAGGACGGAGAGCGCAACAATCCACTGGATTTATCGTACGAGTATTTACATTTAACGTTTAAAGACTATTTTACCGCCCTGCATATCGCCCAAGGATTAGCCACCTTAGAAACGGGTGCTGACGCATTAAAAGCCATACAAAGCGAGCTCATTGCTCATCGCTACCATGCCCGCTGGGAGTGGGTGTGGCGGTTTTTAGCGGGGCTTATTCACACCGAGCACGGTTTAGGGGCTTTATTGCCTCAAGAACGAGAACAAGCCCAACGTCGCTTTTGGTCGATTATCTGGGGCAAACCCTATGAAGAAATCGGCTTTGCGCATTTGCGCCTTTTGGCTGTCGTGCTTGAAGAAACCCAAGGGCCTCACCCTTTTGCTGAGGTCTGGGAAGAACGCTGGGTGGATGCTTTATTAAATCCTGCACACTCAGCCATACAACCCTCGCTGTATTTACAACACCTCAGCACCGAGCTCACCCTTTACCCACGTTTGCATGAAAAACTCACCTGGCGTTATGTCGGGTATTCGCCGCAAAGACGCCCCAAAACATGGGCAGGAAAGAAAAACCTGGTCCAAAAATGCCATACGTTTCTAGCGGCGCCCACCGTGATAAAACAGTGTTTATCGCTTGCTGATTGGCAAGCTTTACTGAAGGATGACGATGCCAGCGTTCGTTACCAAACATTACTGCTCTTGGGGCGAATCCCGTGTCCCGAGCTTGCCTTGATTATACTCCTTATGACCACGTTTCAAACAGAGCTTGAGGCACAAAATCAAATGCAAGCCCTGAAAACAATCCTTACCTGGCTGAAACCCGAGTTACCGCAAGGGACCTTAGAAACGCTTGAAACCAAACTCGTCGCCTTAGATAATGCCGAGGCTGAAGGCCATATCATTGATTTATCGTGCAAGGCGCCGCGGTCACAATTGAGCGCTGAACTTCGCCATGCCTTTCATCAAGCTTGGCCCGCCCACCCTGCCACCGACGATTTTCTTGCGCGTATTGAAACTGTCTGGCTAAACCAATGCCATTATCAAGCCAACTTAACACGCATGACGCTGCAATCAGAGCATCCCGATTTAAGTAAATTATTACCTGCCTTTTATACGGCGCTGGAAAGCGACGAGCCACTGCTTCGAGATGCCGCCTGGCAAACACTGGAACCGTATGCTTTTTTATTACCCGAGCCCCAACGTCAATCCTTGCATGCCCTGCTGCAACATGAGCATCATCTCACCGTTAAAAAACGCGGCCAAGCCGTATTAGCTCATGAAACCAGCGACTTGCCACACGCGCCTGCACCCCTGCCTCTGGAAGAAGATAGCTTTGAGGCCACGCTCTTGTTACTCATTAAAGAGTTAATTGCTTTTATGTCTCTTGAAAATGGCGCTTTCAGTCCAGCTATCACTACCTCGCTTATCAGTCTTGCACCTCATTGTAATAACGCCTCTCTTCAACTCTGGTTAGATAGCCTCGTGCGCCGACTTGCCGATAAAGACCGGGGTATTCGCAACACCGCCACCCACATACTGGCCGCTCTTGCGCCGCACCTGAACGATGCCGGACGCGAGCAAGTACTGGGCACCCTGCTGCCTCGACTTGCCGATGAAGACTGGGGTATTCTTCGCCCCACCGCTATCGATGGCTTGGCAGTCCTCATCCCGCACCTGAACGACGTTGGGCGCAAACAGGTATTGAGTGTCCTGCTGCCTTGGCTTGTCGATGAAGACTGGGGTATTCGCCACACCGCTATCCGAGTCTTGGCCGCCCTCGCCCCGCACCTGAACGACGCTGGGTGCGAGCAAGCATTGCGCGCCCTGCTGCCACGACTTAGCGATAAAAACGAGCGTGTTCGCAACGCCGCTATCGGAGTCTTGGCCACTCTCGCCTCGCACCTGAACGACGCTGGGTGCGAGCAAGTATTGCGCGCCCTGCTTCCTCGGCTTGTCGATGAGGAGAAGAGTGTTTGTAACGCCGCTGCTGACGCTCTGACAACTCTTGCCGACACTCGATTCGAGAAACTGCTCAATACCCTGCTGCCACGACTGGCAGATAAAATTGGAATTGCTCGTGTTGCCGCTACTCAATCCTTAGCCATTCTTGCCTCTCGCCTAAGTGACAGCAGGCTCGAGCCAGTACTGAGTGTTCTGCTGCCCCGGCTTATAGACGTATACGAGGGTGTGCGCATCGCCGCTGCCCAAGTCTTAGCCGTCCTCGCCCCCCGTCTTAACGACGCCGGGCTCGTGCTAATACTTAACACCCTGCTACCTCGCCTTGCAGTTAACGACTGGAGTCTTCGCAACAACACCCTCCAGGCATTGATCATTCTGGCTCCGCAATTTAACGACGCCAAGATCCAGCAACTACTGGGCGTGCTGCTACCCCGGCTTACCGATAAAAATTGGAGTGTTTGTAACACTACCCTCCAGGCCTTGGCCACACTTGCCCCTCGTCTTAACAACGCTCAATGTGAGCAGGTGCAGGGTGCCCTGCAGCCCTTGCTTACTGATAAAAATGAGGATGTTCGCGCCCCCGCTACCCAGGTTCTGACCGCCCTCACCCTGTACCTGAACGACGCTCAATGCAAGCAAGTGTTGAGCGTCCTGCTGCCTCCGCTTGCCAACTGGTGGGGAGGGGCTCGCGTCGTCGCTATCCTTGCCTTGGCCGCCCTCGTCCCGTACCTGAACGACACCCAGCAGGAGCAAGTACTGGGCGTCCTGCTGCCTCAGTTTGCCAATGAAGACTTGCCGGTTCGCAACGCCGCTACCTGGACCTTGATCGCGCTTGCCCCGTCTCTGAACGACGCTGGGCGCGCGCAAGTATTAGGAGTCCTGCTGCCCCGGCTTGTAGATGAAGACTGCCAGGTTCGCCTCCCCGCTATCCGAGTCTTGGCACTCCTCGCTCCGCACCTTAATGACGCCGGGTGGAAGCAAGTGCTGGGCGCCCTGCTACCTCGGCTTGTAGATAAAGGTGGGCGTGTTCGCATCACCGCTAAAGGCACCTTGGTCGCTATCGCTCCGCACTTGAACGACGCCAAGCTCAATCAACTGCTGAGTGCCTTACTGCCTCAGCTTGTCGATGAAGACTGGCAGGTTCGCTACGCCGCTAAAGACACCTTGGCCGCTATCGCTCCACACTTGAACGACGCCAAGCTCAATCAACTGCTGGCTACCTTGCTGCCTCAGCTTGTCGATGAAGGACGGCAGGTTCGCTACGCCGCTAAAGAGACCGTGGTCTCTATCGCTCCACACTTGTCCCCCCCCTTACTTCAGACCCTAATCAGCACGTTGCTGATTTATCTTAGGCATGAAAATGTGATGATACACGAAAGTATCCTGAACGTACTCTATACAATAAAAACGCCCTCACTTCGCCAATCTTTTGCCCATCAAGCGTTAAACCAGCGCCTGGTTGAAGGATTACTCACGGCTATGCTGCAACAGCCAGAATTGAGCGCCATGCAAACGCAAAAGGCCTTACATTATCTTACGGCACAAAACGCGTTAGACCCCTGGATAGCTGCTGCCCTCAGCGTTTACGTTCATCATCACCAGCAACAACAGAAAACCCTTCTGCAAGCTTTTCAAGACGCCCAAGACAGCCCCTTAACTACCGACGATGCTCGCTTACCTCAACCGCTTGTGACGCTCTCTCGTGCGCTGGTGAAACAATGTATCCCTCTTTTGCAACCGACTCCTCACGAAAGACTGAGCCGATGGGCTTTGCCTGCGGATGACCGAGAGCTTCTTTGCCTAACACCTGAGACAGAGCTCTACCAATCGTGCTCTGGGCTGTTTCGCTCTCGGCTCTTACTCGGTTTAGCAGAGCGATTGACTCAACCGACAGCGCGACCGCGCGATAGTTTGCCCCGTTTTTCCACAGCACGCTTAACATTACCGACTGCGGCCAAAACCTATCCCTTATCCATGCACTATCTCGTTCATGCCCCTTTTCCCCAAAAACAAGAAAAAAAGGATAACCCTTTTACCCTGCACTTTTTGCCCAGCCAGCACGCCGTGCGGATAACATTGCATTTCCCCCTCCAGCTCAGGTGCCTATCCATGCCCTCGGCTACGTTTTCATCAGCACGAAATACTTATTTGAACGAGCCTGTCCTGGTTAAAATAAGCGATAAAAAAGACGTGTTTTACCTCGCTGGCCCGTTAGAGGAAAAACATTTAAAATATGTACAGATTAAAAAATTGGACTCGCTTCAAATACTCCAGCAACTCAATTTTGCAAGCAATGCACTGGAAATTACGTTGTCAATACAGGAAAATCAGCCTGTTTACGACGAAATTGTAGCAACCCGGCTGGGGAGAAGCCTAATTTATAGAGAGGCGCAACAACTCACCGCCCTCGACCAGGCACTCTCACAGTGCCCCTTTGAGACACGCTACCTCGATTTAAGCCATAATGCGCTCACCGATAATGCGATAGCTATACTGCAGGATTACCTCGACCGTTTCTACCAGCTTCGGGGACTCGCCCTGGAATCTAATCACCTCACCTTTGAGGGCTGCCGACTTCTCCTTCAGCAGGTCCATCACACCCGATTACGTAAACTATCCTTAGCGTATAATCACATTCAAGTCAACATCAGTGATTTTAAAGCGCTCCTCTTGCCTATCATCAAAGAGCACCTTGACTTCCTTAATCTCAGTGGCAATGAAATTCACGCCGGCTATGTCTACCACTACGAAGGCTATCCTTGCGTGCTAAACGAAGCCAATGCCCGTGAACACTTTTTGCAAGAGCCCAACATCGCACCGCTTATACCCGACGAAAAAGACAAACAATGGGAAAGTCAACAATATTTTTGTCAACATGCCTTGGCTCATGAGTCTACCCTTTTCAGCCACATCCATGCCCCGGTTCCCAGTCTGTTTTCGCGGGCCCCTTTCCATATCTCCGATAAAGCGGCGCAACCCCTCACCCTCGATGTCAACGGCCAACCCGAAAATAGCATCGTTGCTTTAATCAAAACCAGTAGCGGCATCACTCAACACGTCTTTCTTATTCTCGAATCCTTAACCGCTTTTGGCCAACGTGAACTCATGCGTGCGGAGCTTACCGTCGAACCGGGCGGTCATGTGCGTATTCGTTGCTGTTATACCTCAACCCCCAAAATCAGGGCAATCGCCGAAAGAGCACCCCTGATTCGACTGGCCCGCCTCACTGAAAATCAGAAAAAAAACCTCTTGGCCACCATCTTTAATAATCAGAATAACCAGGACTTTATCCATTATAATCCCCTCGCCCATCACCTTGAGCATTCAGGCTCACGCAATTGCATCCTCTGGGCCATGAATCAACTGCAAACCATTGGCATCATTCAAGAGCAAGAAAAAAATGATTGGCAACGTGATTTCTTTAAACGACAATCCATGATAGCCCAAGTCTATGAAAAAAATAGCAACACCTGTTGCATGATGTAATATTAGGCACCAAGCGAGTAAACAGGCTGCATGACTGCGAC
>JAIELR010000159.1 GCA_019752835.1 Gammaproteobacteria bacterium
GACGAAAGCTTTCGAGTAAGCTGCTCACTTCATCGAATCCATCGAGTAAAAGCAGAATTTGCTCAGGCTTATTCAACGTCAATGCATGCCCACCGATAGACTGCGCTAACACGAGAGCATCTGTCGGCGTGAGATAGGCATTGTAGCAAGTGTGTAAAAAGGCTGCTAGCCCCTCGGTGTCGGCCGAAGGCGGCGTATACGTTAATAGTTTGCGCAAGGGAATATAGAGCACTATCTTAAAATGCTGGTGCCAGCCAGTGACATCCATGCGCTCATCGCCTGACTGTGCTTCTTCCTTTCCCCAGTAGGCGGTAATACAGCGTAATAAGGTCGTTTTCCCCGTGCCCGCGGCGCCGCGTATCACTAACCGCTCTGGCGTCGGAGGCAGATGAGATAACCCCTCCTTTAATCCTGCATACGCCGAAGGCTTCCAGAGGTGGTTCACTTCAATCGCACACTCTTGGGAATAACGCTGCTCATAATCTTTTTCCTGCACAGGAACTCGCCGAGAAGAAGCGCTCAATGCATGATGAGGCGTATTTACGCCCCCTACCTCATGCTCAACATACTTGATACAGGTTAAGGGTAAATAACAATTATACAGCGTTTGTGTCGCTTTCTTTTGCAACAGATAGGGCATCGCAATGTTCCGGCGATAACTCCGCTTGAGTCCTATATTGGCTTGGACCAGCCCTGCCTCTCTATCGAATGAAGCTCCTGGAAGAAGAGCAGAAGAGGGCTGCATAATAGGTTGTATGTAGTTAATAGTTCCTTTGTTAATCAAGTTTTTTTCTTTTTTCTGTGTGCCTATCGCTGTCAGATGAGACAGCTGGGCATCACCCATCTTAACTAGACTCTCTTGTGGGGCCCTATTGTGATTAACCTGACTACCCTGCTTGTTACCTTCTCCATCACCCGCTGGGCTGACGTTCGATGATGGAGTTAGCCCTGGGGGAGTAAGGTGGAGAAAGGTGTTGCTCCTTTTAAACGAAGTACAGCTTGCTCAATGAGCTTCTGGCATTTTTTAGCAGCGTTCTCAGACCTAAAGCTTAGCTGAATGACGCAATCCTCTTCTTCCACCACCGAATCCGCGATATAGCCAAATATCTTTTTCCCTTCGTTGTTTATCACGGGTTGTAACGCTAGTCGCTCATCTTCATTTAAGGGTAAATCTACATAATCTAAGTCAATCACATGAATCTTTTCCTCTGCTTTGGTGTAACTGATTCCCTCAACCTGTGCCACAGAGCTTGCGCCACTCTGTGCGTACAGGCCGCCCACGATGCCTGGATTAATACTGCCTCTTTGCAAAGGAGGCGAAGACGATAAAACAGGAATTTGATTTTCTATCGCCTCAATCGACATCAGGATAGTTACCATGTCATGCGTCGTGATTTTGTCAGCGATTATCAAAGAGTTCGATTGAAACCCACCTCCCATCTTGACCTCTTCCTCTTGCAATCGATTCAGTAGTAAGCGTAAGTGAGCATCCGTGGTTTCTTTACCGAGTCCTTGCGAAAACCGTAATTGCTCTTGAATCGTCGTGATTTTGTTTTTGACCTCAATAAGTCTCGCGCTTATCAGAGCGCCATTCGATTGGGGAGCATTATTACTGCTGAGCTTGTGGTGGGCTTCATTCGACGATGTTTTTTTCATGGGCATTTCTCCGGATTGCGTAGGGAAGGTGGGAAGTGTATAAGCCTGGCCGATAACGACCATTTGAGTGGGCGCAAGATGGCTCGCATACACAGGACTACGGTCAAAATGTAACGTGGGTGCTTGTTGAAAGAAAAGTTGGGTGACCGGTGGTGCTTTTTTCTTTTGTTTCTGGCGAGGTTGTTTTTCGGGAGTGGTCGGGGGGTTAAATGAAGACTGGGGAGCGCTTTCTTCAGGCCGTGAAAAAAGCGCTAACGATAAGGGTAAGTCGATATCCTCTTGACTTGTCCTTACGCCAGCCAGGAGATCCCCCACCTCTTGTTCACTTAGGTAAACCGTGCAATCCGGAGCAAACTGACCTCGGTGATTTAATCGACTAACGGGATAGCAACCATCGTGTCTCTTTGCATGCAGGACAAATGGGAAGCGCTCAAATCGATAGAGAGGATCATTGAGCCATACAGCCCTATGCTCGAGTAAGTAGGCTTGCATCGGGATACTCAAGGGCTTATCAATCTGCGTAAGAAAATGCGAGATAAATTCTCGCGTGTCAGTCGACTCAAGCCGGGTGAGCAATATCTCCCGGTCAGTGGGATTAATAAACTTTATTAACGAACATAAAGCCTCACAAGCAGAGGAACAAACCTCTTTGTGGTCATCCTGCAACAACTTCGCCAAAATCTTTAAAAAACCAGGCGTGGCCGCAGCTGATCCGAGCCTCCCCACAGCACCACAGGCAGAGGCACGAACATTCGCATCTTCATTCTGCAATAACTTCTCCAAGGCTCCTAAAATAGCTGGTGTGGCCGCTTCCGTTCCCAGCGCGGCCACAGCAGAGCAGCCAAAGGCACAAACACGCACATTGTTATCCTGCAACAACCCTGTCAAACTCGCTAACATAACAAGCGAGGATGGGGCGGTCATGAGCGCGTTGGCAGCATTAATTATTACAGATTGACCATAGGGAATATAACGCTCCATCGTTACTGACAGGCACTGTGTTATTCTCCAGGCAGCTCCCTTACCTAGTGGGGATAGCCAACCTGACGTCTCTTTTTTTCTTGCGACGGACTCACCACTTAACGATTGCGCGAGCAAAAGGGCAAGTTGGTTACCCCAGGCAGGGCTTTGACGCAACGCCCCTCTAATCGACGCATTATAATGATAATGGCCTTCCTTGATACCATTAAAGGATAGATAATTAACAAACGACTGCCATGCCAAAGGCACATTATTTGACAGTAACTCATCCAAACAGCGAATCCGTAATATTGTATGAGAAGTACCACTTAAAGGTAAAGGCGCCGAGTCTATTTGGGTCACTAAAGCATCTAAAGAGGCGCTGTGTGGCTCTTCTACCAACCGCCCCATCACAAATGGCCAAAAACGGGCAAAATGCACGTCATATTTATATTCCTGCACAAAGGAAATCACGGCTTGAGGGGAGACTTTCCATTGCTCAGCAAACACCCAGGCAGCTAAGTATTCTTGTAGGGTTAAATGCAGAAACTCGCCCTGCCCTCTAAAATTTTTTTGTTGAGGATACCAGGCCAGCCCTGCGACTAAACCACTGTAAAACATATCATGGAAACACGCTTCCTCATTTTTTCCATAAGCATCCTCCATGACGCTTCGTAAGGCAGCTTTCAACTCGCTCGCCTCAAACTGCACTTGACTGTTTTTCAGTTTCTCTAAAGCTAAGGCGCCTAAACCTCTCAGAAGACATTGCACTTTCGAGGAGCTCAAAAAAGTCTGGTCATCTGTTAAAGCGCTGACCGGGATAAAACCCACCGATAAAGTGTTGGCATCATAAGCCCGTTTCATCAAATGAACAAAAAGTTGAGTGTAAAGCTGGGTGGTGTTTAAACCACTGAAATCAGGTAACATTCCCCCTGACATCACCGAGCATAAAATCTCCAGATTCACTGGTATGTGGGCTAAGCCGCGTGTTTTAAGATGCTCAGTCAATAAGGTCTTTAAACGGGGGTAACCGGGGTTGTCCTGTTGTTTTTCAAAATGCTTATCGACATAAGTAATAACATTGGCTTGCGAAAAGCCTAATAGTTCAACCTGCCGAAAGGGCTTGATGGCAGTCTCAAGAGGACAACGATAATACGGCCGGGACGTCACCATCACGCAGGGTTGCTGCAAGAGAAGTTCATGAAAAATGACTTGGACCGGATGAGTGAGTGGTAAGCTGGCAATTTCATCATAGCCATCAATTAACCATAACACCTGTCCTGCGCTGTGTTCAAGAAATGCTTGCCACGGCGCACATTCTTGCGCCCTACTCCACCCATAACGTTTGCTGCTCAAATACGCTGCCAACGTAGGAAGGAGTTCTAATTGGCCATCTCCATCATAGCGTAACCGATGAGCCTGAATGTTTTCTTTTTGGGTGGCGGTTAATCGAGAAGCCTCCACATCATCTAAATCAAGATAAGCTTTCAAGGCCCGTAACTTTGCCCAAATGACGCACCCTACGCTCTTGGGTAGCCACAAGGCCGCTTCTTTCTCCCCTGCACTCCACTCATACGCCATTCGCTGCATCAGCGTGCTTTTCCCGCTACCGGCTGCACCACTCACCCAGATTTTTTGAACAGGGAGATTGCCGGCTTCGGGCAAGCCCGCAAAAAGCTGCGTATAAGCTAAGGCTTTTTTCGCTTGAGTGATTTTCTCCGCCGGATTGACATACAATTCATGCCAATCCAAGGCATTTTTTTTCTTATCGGCTGAGTGAGTATGTGGGTTGCCCTCGGGTAACACTAACGCCAATTGAATAAACGAATCAGTAATGCGCCAATCCTCTCCAGCAATGGGGCGTTTTAACGCCTTGGCTTGGTCTTGATAGCGTGTTTTAAGCGAATCAATTAACGCTTCCCACATAATGTGTGTTATCCGTACGCATGATAGAGTATTGGTTGTATCAGATTTTTCATCGTCATACAACACAGCTTGCTGGAACAATCTATTCATGCCCTCTATTGATAATATATCAACCCACTGGCGCCTGAAACATTAGCAAAATGCTCGCGCAACAGGGGGCTCTATCGCCAACCATGAGCGAGGCGCGAATGGGTCAGAGATGTCACGGCTATGGCTGATTCAACTTTCCTGGGGGCCTAGCAGGGTGTTATGCCCATGAAATGGCCCTGTCGGACGTTATTCTTCGGAGTTTAACTGAGATGATAGGGGTTTTTTTAATGAGCATTTCCAGCGCTGTTTGCCGCTTACTCGTGTCTTGCTGTCGAATGGCCATGGCCATCGCTTTGCGGGTGCCAACGAAAACCGCCAGTTTTTTTGCTCGGGTTAACCCCGTGTAAATTAAATTTCGGTAAAGCATTTTAAAGTGTTGCGTTAGCACGGGAATAATCACCGCGTCAAATTCACTGCCTTGTGATTTATGAATCGTGATAGCATAGGCTAAATCCAGCTCCATCATGTCTTCTTTTTTATACTGAATCGTTCTATTATCGCTAGGGAAGAAAACCAAACAGGTGAGATTTTCAGTATTGATATGCGTGATTTTACCAATATCCCCATTAAAAACCGTTAACTCATAATTATTACGACGGTGGATAACCCTATCCCCTTCCCGAAATAATCGCTCACCTATCATTAATTGTTTTTTATCCAACGAGTAGGGGTTGGCTTTCTCTTGAATAACACTATTTAAATGGGCTGAGCCAAGGCTTCCCCGTGTCATGGGTGTTAAAATTTGGATTTCAGTTTTCGGTCCGTGATATTTCGGCACCCAATTTAAATATAACTGAACCACCACATCAACTGCCGTGAGCCCATAATGCAAGGATGACCAAGGGTGTATCGTCTTCAATAGCAGCTTTAATGCCTGTATGTCGCTCTTTGTTTGTTGTAATGCGGATAAATCAATATGCTGGTAATGAGGGGGGATGATAAAATCGGGCTCATAAGCTGATTTAATGTCTTCAGCCGTTCTAAATTCAAACGGCTTTTCATCGATGCTCTCTTCACACTCATTGCTCAGCTCTTTCAAACGATGCTTCACCTTGGCGATAAAGCGGCGTTGTTCGTGGGTGGCTTCTTCTGCGTCAATAAATAAACAATCCTCACCTGTTTGCCATAGAGACGGATTATGAAAGGGGGAAGGGATAGGCGGAATGGCTGATTTATATATCGCATGGGCATATTGTATAATAGACGATGTCTGTGCTTGACGAAAAACATGCGTCAGGGTAAAGCAAGGAACGCCGTTTGACGCCATGATATCGTTAAGAACATTGCCCGCCCCTACCGAGGGGAGCTGATTGGCGTCGCCGATAAAAAGAACTTGGCAGTTGAGCGGCGTTGCCTTTAACAACGATGCACTCAAACTAATATCGAGCATGGACGTTTCATCCACGATTAAAAAATCAGCTCTAAGGGGGTTGTTCTCATTCACGTTAAAGTCACCACCCTTCCACTCCAGTAAGCGATGGATGGTTTTCGCTTCTCGCCCAGTCACTTCCGTCATTCGTTGTGTCGCACGTCCGGTGGGCGCTGCAAGGAGTATCGTTTTCTTCATGGCTTCAAGCAACCGCACAATCACCCGGGTCGTCGTCGTTTTCCCGCAGCCGGGTCCGCCGGTTAAAATGGAAAAACGCTGTTGAACAATCCCTACGATTGAAGCAGCCTGCTCATCACTCAATGACATCGATTTATGCTGGCAATAGTGCTCTATCCACAACGAGATTCGGGCCAAATCGACCTGCACCGGACCACGCATCTCGATGATTTTGCTCGCAACGGCTTGTTCATCATAAAAAAGCGTTTTTGAATAGTAACCGGTACACATCTCATCATTTTTTTTAATGACTCTGGTTTTCAGCTGCCCGTTGTTTTCCATCACAGCCAGGTGCGCTGTTAATTGCTCGGCGAGGTTCAGTTGAATTAACGCCATGATGTCAGCCTTGATTTGGGGCAACGTTAAATAACAGTGGCCTTGCTCACGGCTCGCGGCCAATACGTGCTTTATGGCCGCCATAATGCGTTGTGGGCTGTCAGGCAACCACCCTAAGCTTAACGCTACTTTATCCGCTGAAAAAAAACCAATGCCATAAATATCATTGGCCAGCTGATAGGGATTTTCGGTGACTCGTTGTATCGCCGCCCGTTGGTATTGTTGATATATTTTCACCGCGAAAAGCGTGCTTATGCCATGATGTTGCAAAAACATCATGACATCTCTAATGGCCTTATGCTCTGTCCAAGCCGATTCAATCATTATACGTTTTTTGGTGGCGATACCAGGAACCTCCATTAATCGCTGAATGTTGGATTCAAAGATGGCTAAGGTATCTTGCTTAAAATACTGAACAATTTTTTGGGCCGTTTTTGGCCCTACGCCTTTGATAAGCCCCGAGCCTAAATACTTTTCAAGCGAGGCGGTCGTCGCGGGCTTTTTTTCAACCACTTTATTCGCCTTGAATTGACGGCCATATTTTCTATCGAGGGTCCATGCCCCATAAAACGCCATCGTGGCGCCTGCAAATACCTTGGTTTGATGAACCGTCACGGTTTCTTGTTGCTCGGGTGCATTCAGTGGGTGGACGCGAAGCACTGACCACCCAGTTGCGTCGTTGTGGTAAGTGACTTTACTGACAATGCCGATGAGGGATTCCTCGATGGTTTGCATGGCGATATACCTTCCTTCACAAGGTGTGTCGCAGGGGCGTTGTTTCTTAGCCTCACACCCTGCCCAATATTTACCTGGATTGACAACATGGCGGCCTGTTGCCCCGTGCCATCATTTTAGAGGGCGCACCTCGGGGTGTCTTGCCATGAAAAAAGCTGCTTAGAGGTCTACAGGTACGTCAACTCATTAGGTAAACGAGGGAGCTTAAAAAACCTGCGCCCACTTTCGCTGTTAGATAGACAGAGCGCTACGAGGGCACCGAGTAGCGTGTTGCTTGCTGGGTAAGCGAAAGAGGGACGTACCAAAAACAACAATTTACTCGGTAAGGGCCAGTATGCCCGATAAGCCAACGATTCAGCAAGCGCTATAGCGGGAATGTATTGACGCTATTTGGCTGTGTTGACACGCGGCGGTTAATTACTGAGCCACCTCCTCTGCCCTCCCTGTCGCCTTTTCGCTCTTAACTGCGTTGTCATTGCTGCTTGGGAAATAAGCGATAACGACAGACGGTCATAGGCCCCTTCAATAAAATTCACCGTAAGGTATTGCATTTAATCCCAACAGCAGGTAAAAATCCCTGGCAGTTTGCTCTGTTTAGAGGGACGCTAGGGAAAACACTCTCGCCCACCGAGCGTTATTCAAGGTTATCGACAAAAATGAGGCGTGACGGGTTAAACATGGATAAAACGGACGCTATAAC
>JAIELR010000002.1 GCA_019752835.1 Gammaproteobacteria bacterium
CAAGCGATTGGGCAGCAATGGATTATTCCGCCCAATAGTAATCGCTCTTCATTTTGTGTGCTAGAAATACGATTAGCCGCAGGCGGTATCGTCAGCAGTGTGCAGATTAAACAAAGCAGTGGCGACCCTATTCTCGATCGTTCGGCCATGACGGCTGTTTACAAGGCCTCTCCTTTACCCGTTCCGTCGGACCCTAGTTTGTTTAAATTAATGCAAGATATTAATTTGAAGGTTCAGCCTAATTTAGTGACCAATTAAGTGGTATAGCATATGCGTAAATTGATTTTGTTCGTCGGTATTGTCTTAAGTTTTATCGCCTCCCAAGAAGCGATGGCGGCATTGAATATTGAGTTGACACAGGGTGTTGCTGCAGCGATTCCTATCGCGATTGTGCCTTTTACTCAGGATGGTCAGGTATTGCCCACGGATATTACAACGGCAATACGCAATGATTTAGGCAATAGTGGTCAATTTAATGTGTTGGCTAGTGGGGCTGCTAATCAATTTCCGCACACAGTGGGTGATGTTAATACCGATTATTGGCGCAGTAAAAATGTCGATGATTTGGTCGTTGGTCATGTGAATGCGTTGGGTAATGGCCAATATCAAGTATCTTTCAGTTTAATCAACCTGTTTAATCAAGCGCCAAACAATGTTTTGTTGACTCAAGAATACACGGTTAATCAAAGTGAACTGCGTGGTGTTGCTCACCATATCAGTGATTTGATCTATCAGCAGCTAACGGGCGTGCGGGGTATTTTTTCAACCAAACTAGCCTATGTCTTAGTTCAGCGTACCGCAAGTCAAGCGCCTCAATTTAAGTTAATGGTCTCAGATGCTGATGGTTATAATGCCAAGCCTATCTTGATTTCATCACAACCTATCATGTCACCAGCATGGTCGCCCGATGGTCAACAGATTTCCTATGTTTCTTTCGAAAGCTATTTGCCCCAAATATATGTTTCTACTATCGCGAATGGTCAACGGCGTTTGATCACGAGTTTTAGTGGCATTAATGGTGCTCCTGAATGGTCACCCGATGGAAAAAACTTGGCGGTTGCACTCTCTAAAGGTGGCGCCAATCCGAATATTTACATGCTGAGCATGAGTTCCGGTAAGCTGACCCAATTGACGAATGATTGGTCGATCAATACGGAGCCCTCTTGGTCGAAAGATGGACAAACGCTTTTGTTTACCTCCGATAGAGGAGGCTCACCGCAAATTTATGAAATGAATCTTCAAACGAAAGCGGTGCAACGTTTGACCTTTGATGGTACTTATAATGCAAGTGCATCGTTTACCTCTGATGGACAAAATGTTGTTCTATTGAATCGGCAATCAGGTCAGTTTAATATAGGCCTATTGAATTTACAGTCTGGTAATCTACAATTGTTGACTCGTGGCGGAATGAATCAATCACCGAGTGTTGCACCTAACGGTAAAATGGTGGTTTATGCAACCAAGGTGGCTGGTAAAAACTTGCTAGCAATGGTTTCGACGGATGGAAAGGTTAATATGCAATTACCTGACCAACAGGGAGATGTGCAGGAACCGGCATGGTCGCCTTTTTTGAATTGATTTTTTAATCGTAGCCTGGATGCAGCGCAGCGGAATCCGGGAACAGGTGTGTTAAAATGGATCGGCCCCGGATTCCGCTGCGCTGCATCCGGGCTACATTTTTTTTTACAGGAGCTAGGAATGAAATTAGCAAATATATCGAAGGTAATGGCGTTGAGTGCGATGGCGCTTTTATTGGCAGCGTGTTCATCAAACAAAAATCAGGCTCCAGAGGGTGCTTATGCAGGTGCCCAAACAGCGGGTCTTGGAAACAATGAACCTTTTGTTAGCGCTGACTATATGGCAAAAACATTAGGTGTGAATAAAAATACGGTTTATTTTGATTATGATAAAACTTTTGTTAAATCTGATTATGGTTATCTGATTCAAGCCAATGCCAATTATCTGAAATCGCATCCTTCTGCAAAAGTTCGCCTTGAAGGAAATACCGATCCTACCGGCAGTCGTGAATATAATATTGGTTTAGGACAACGTCGTGCCGATCAAGTAGCTCAGCAGCTTGAACTTCAGGGTGTTTCCAGCCAACAACTTATTACGGTCAGCTATGGACAAGAAAGACCCGCTATTTTAGGTGATAGCCAACAGGCTTATCAAGCAGATCGTCGTGTTGATATTGTGTACATGAGTAAATAAATATGCAAAAAATAAAGCTTGCTATTGCCGTTTGTTTCAGTCTGGCGGTTTTGCCTAGTATGAAAGTATGGGCCGATGCCCCCATTGTTTTTGGGCACGGTTCACAAGTTTCTTCGGGTACGGCCGTTTCAACGTCCTCTACGGCAGCAAGCAGCCCTGCATCTTTGAATGCATCGGCAACCACTCAAACCCCGGATCAAGCCTTAGTAACGGCTTCTTCCGGGGCTGATAATTCATCTGATACTCTGAGTACGGTGAATCAATTAGCGGTGATGCAGCAACAAATTGAAGATTTGCGGGGTCAATTAGAGTTGCAAGGGCACACGATTACACAGATGCAATCTGAGTTGAGCCAATTATCAGGCGGCAAATTTCCGCCGCCTGTTCCCAATAATGCGGTATCTGCGTCATCAATGGATACTTCTTCACCTGCCTCGGCTCAAAGTAGCGAAGTGGCGACCGTACCGACGTCTGTGCAAACAGCAAGTCCTGCTCCAGCACCTGCCACACAGCAATTGGTGATGGCCGACTCTTCGGCTCCAGCTGTTGTGGCGCAATCGACAGCCGCCGCCGCTGCCTCACCACCACCGGCGCCAACCGAAATTCAATTGTATCAACAAGCGTATAATTTAATGGTTGCGAAACAATATACGCAGGCAACCGTTGAGCTACAAACATATTTACAGCAATATCCCAATGGGCAATATGCAGCAAGTGCGCATTATTCGCTGGGTGAACTAGCCTTGATTCAATCGAATTTACCGCAAGCGCAAGCTCAATTTAATCTCGTTATCAAACAGTATCCAGATTCTCCGAAAGTAGCTGATTCGATGGTTAAAGTGGGTATGATTTATGTTCAGCAATCGCAATGGAAGCAAGCAAAAGCGGCGTTTAATGCGATAATCAAGCAATATCCCAATACCAATAGCGCTCAAATAGCACAGCAACAATTGCAACAAATGCAACAAGCAGGCAATTGATCTCATGAATGAATTAACCTTGCGGATCACTGAAATTTTTTATTCTCTGCAAGGTGAAACACGTACCATGGGGTTGCCGACCGCGTTTATTCGCTTAACCGGTTGTCCACTTCGATGTGGCTATTGTGATACCGCTTATGCGTTTTCAGGTGGACAAATGATGAGTCTACCAACAATTTTAAACCAAGTGGATGGCTTTAAGCCTCATTATGTCACGGTTACTGGGGGCGAGCCGCTTGCGCAAAAAAACTGCTGGCCGTTGTTAGTTGCGCTCTGTGATCAAGGATATGAGGTTTCTCTTGAAACCAGTGGTGCCATTGACATTGCCTCGGTTGACCCTCGTGTTGTCAAAATTATCGATATCAAAACACCCGCATCGGGTGAACTTGGTCGTAATCTTTACACCAATCTTGATTGTTTGCAGCCGCATGACCAAATCAAGTTTGTTTTATGTGATAAAGCCGATTATGATTGGGCTAAAGAATTTATTAGCAACCGTCAATTAGCGCAGAAAACACATATTCTTTTTTCACCGAGTTTTAAGGATTTACCTGCCCGTGAGCTCGCCGATTGGATCGTGGCAGACAATCTCCCTGTTCGCATGCAAATTCAATTACATAAATATTTGTGGAATGATGAAGCTGGACGTTGATATTTTTCTGAATCTAGCATAAAATAACCTGCTTGATTTTTACTCTGGTCGAACCCGACGGTTTAAATGCCGTTGATGTAGGGGCAACCCCCCGTGGTTGCCCGTCTTCGGGGCAGCGCAGGGACTGGTTTCTACATCAGATTCAATTCAATGTATCAATTTTTAAGTTTATTTGTTAGGAGTTATAATGTTATCACAAGCTGTAAAAAAGCAAATTATTGAATCAAATCAATATAAAGCGGGTGATGTTGGGTCAACTGAAGTTCAAGTTGCACTGATATCTGCACGCATTAAAGATCTCGAAGGTCATTTTAAAGCGAATAAAAAAGATGCACATTCTCGTCGTGGCTTGATGCATTTAGTTGCACAGCGCCGTAAATTGCTTACTTATTTAAAGCGTCGTAGTTTAGATGCGTACCGTGCATTAATTGAAAAGCTCGAAATTCGAGGTTAAAAACCAAATATCGTATGCTCCTCGGAATTGAGTTTGCGGCTAGGCGCTTTTGACGCGAGCCGAGGAGTGTATACAGAACTACATGACGATGGCGAAAAATTGACAGGAAAGCCAATTTTGACGGCCGTAGGCCGCCTCGAAGAGGTGAGGGCCATGGATGGCCCGAATCAATTGTCAAAAGAAACAACGTCGCAGACTCAATCTTAAGGAGCTTAAAGCGTGAATGAATTAAAACCCGTTACTAAAAATTTCCAATATGGTGCACATACGGTTACCTTGGAAACAAGTCGTATTGCACGGCAAGCTACTGCATCTGTATTAATTAATATGGACGACACCGTCGTTTTGGTCACCCTGGTGGCTATCAAAGAAGCGAATGAGGGGCGTGATTTCTTTCCTCTCACCGTTAATTATCTCGAGCGTACCTATGCAGCAGGAAGTATTCCTGGGGGTTATTTCAAACGCGAAGGGCGTCCAACCGAACATGAGACCTTAACGTCTCGTTTGATTGATCGGCCTATTAGACCTTTGTTCCCCGATGGGTTTATCAATGAGGTGCAGATTGTTGCAACCGTCATGTCACTGAATCCTGAAGTGAGCGCTGATCTAGTGGCTCTTTTAGGCGCTTCAGCCGCCTTGGCCATTTCTGGCTTGCCGGTGACCGGCTTGTTAGCCGCCGCGCGTGTTGGTTATACCAATGGTAATTACTTGCTTAATCCTACCGCCACTGAGTTAAAAACCTCTGATTTGGATTTGGTTGTTGCAGGTACAGAAGATGCTATTTTAATGGTTGAGTCTCAGGCGAAGATATTGTCTGAAGCTGTCATGCTTGATGCCGTGATGTTTGGTCATGCCCAAATGCAAACGGCGATTAAAGCCATCAAAGAATTTGCTAATGAAGTGGGAACCACTCGTTGGAACTGGCAGCCTTCAGCACATAATGCTGACGTTGTCGCTAAAATCAAGGCTGTCATAGGCAAAGAGCTTGAAGCAGCTTACGATATTAAAGAAAAGCAAGCACGTTATGCTGCTATTGGGCTTTTACGTGAACGCGTTCTCGAGAATTTACTCGGTGACGATGCACCTGCTCATGACTTAACGGAAAATGAATTGATTGCACAGTTTTCAAAACATGAAAGTGACATCGTTCGTGGCCGTATTTTGGCTAATCAACCGCGTATTGATGGTCGTGATACTAAAACAATCCGTCCTATCAGTATTGAAACAAGTGTCTTGCCTCGTACACACGGCTCTGCTTTATTTACCCGTGGTGAAACCCAAGCTATTGTTATTGCGACCCTGGGTACAGGTAAAGATTCTCAAATTATTGATGCACTGAATGGTGAGCGTAAAGAAACATTTATGTTGCATTACAACTTCCCTCCTTATTGTGTGGGTGAAGTAGGTATGGTTGGCTCGCCTAAGCGTCGTGAAATTGGTCATGGTAACTTGGCTAAACGCGCGATGATGGCTGTATTGCCGTCACAAGAAGAGTTTTCCTATACGCTACGTGTGGTTTCTGAAATCACCGAGTCCAACGGTTCTAGCTCTATGGCTTCTGTTTGTGGTACCAGCTTGTCCTTAATGGATGCCGGTGTACCTATCAAGGCGCCTGTTGCTGGTATTGCGATGGGTTTAGTGAAAGAAGGCGATAAATTTGCTGTGTTGAGTGATATTCTCGGTGATGAAGATCATTTGGGCGATATGGACTTTAAAGTAGCAGGAACGGATGCTGGCGTGACAGCATTGCAAATGGATATTAAAATTGCGGGTATTACTCGTGAAATTATGCAAATAGCGCTCGAACAAGCCAAAGAAGGTCGTATGCACATTCTTGGTTTGATGCGTCAGGCATTGGCTGGCGTAAGAGAAGATATCTCTGCATACGCACCCCGTATTACGACTTTTAAGATTCATCCCGATAAAATTCGCGATGTGATTGGAAAAGGTGGCGTGACAATACGCGATATTATTGAAAAAACAGGCGTGACCATTGATGTCACCGATGACGGTACCGTCAAGATTGCAGCAGTTGATACAGCGGCTGGCGATAGAGCCCGTCAAATGATCAACAATATTGTGGCTGATGTTGAAGTCGGCGCTGTTTATGAAGGTCCAGTCGTCAAGATTATGGATTTCGGTGCTTTTGTTTCTGTTATGCCCGGTAAAGAAGGTTTGGTTCATATTTCACAAATCTGTAATGAACGCGTGAATCAAGTCACCGATAAATTACATGAAGGTCAAGTTGTTAAAGTGAAAGTGATTGAAATCGACAAACAAGGCCGTGTTCGTTTGAGCATGAGAGCATTGCTTGAAGATACAGCTGATTAATCAACGTATCGTTAATTAATCATTCTCCCTAGGGGCCGAGAAATCGGCCCTTTTTTTTTTGCTATTAATTTGTCTCTTAAATAAGAAGCATTCAACCATGCGACCAAAGCATCCTCATCGGTACCGCCCATAAATCCTTACCAAATGACATCAAATCCTTCCCTTGATAAAGCACAATTCCACGTCGAAACCTTTTCCCTAATTCATTTTGTAATACCTCAAGATGTTGAAAATCTTTTCCACTGAGCTTACTTTTTGTTTTTACCTCAATCCCGACGATATGGTTCTGTGGCCCTTCCAAAATAAAATCGACCTCTTGACCGGATGCCGTACGATAATGGTATAACTTAGCTGGGATAGCAGAAAATGTAATTTGTTTCGCTAATTCTATAGCCACAAAATTTTCGAGTACTGCACCAAACAGCATCGGATTTTCTTTAGGCAAATCACGTAAATCCACATTGAGTAAATAAGCTAACACATTCATATCACCGATATAAAGCTTCGGCGCCTTAATAAGTCGTTTTCCTAGATTACTCGACCAGGCAGGAACGGATTGCAATAAAAAAAGGCTTTCAAGTAATAAGCGATATCGTTTAGCCGTTATATGATTAAGTCCCGTATCGCGCGATAATGATGCTTCATTTAAGAGTCCTCCCGTGCGCGTGGCAAATAGGCGTAATAAATCGGGTAAGGCTGCTATTTTTTCCACCTCCATTAAAACACGTACGTCTCTTTGTAAAATGGTATTGATGTAGCCATTGCACCATTCATAACGCAGAGAATTATTTTCGAGTGTGAGCAGTTCGGGATAAGAGGCCTTGAGCATCATTTGCATGAGATCATCATTATGGAATTGGGCAAATGACCATTCAGTAGAAAAAATATTTTCTATGAAGGTTGGTTGTTTAATTTGTTGAATTTCTTGCGTTGAAAAAGGTAGCAAATTATACAACGCCATCCGCCCAACTAATGCGTCAGATAATTGTGGGAGAGCCATTACGCTGGCTGAACCGGTAAGAAGAAATTGTCCGCGACCTCCATCAGCTCGTTGACGATTCTCATCCACAATCATTTTTAAAGGCCGAAATAACTCTGGCGCCATTTGTATTTCATCCAGCACCACAGGCCCGCCAAGGCTTTGTAAGAAAACCATAGGATCTCGCTCCGCAGCAGCACGAATTTGGAGATCGTCAAAAGTCAGGTATCTTGCTTTATGGCGTGTAGCCGCAATACGCTGTGTCAACGTGCTTTTCCCTGATTGCCGTGGACCGGCAATATAAACGACAGGGAAGGTATGAAGTGCTTGGACGATACGATCTTCTATAAAACGGTCAATTTCTGGCATAGTCTTTCCTTTTATATGATATTATTAT